>DNOU01000004.1:0-5936 GCA_003501835.1 Anaerolineaceae bacterium
TTGATCCCGGCGCTTCTCAAGGTGAAACTCAAAGTGGATGAAGTGGTCACCACGCTGCTGATGAACTCGATCATCATGTATTTCATCAGTTGGCTGCTTAACGGTCCATGGCGTAGTCCAGTATCCGGGTGGCCGCAGTCTCCCGAGATCAGCGAGGCAGCACATTTCCTGCGGCTGGTACCCAAATCCCGCTTGCACATTGGCTTTCTGATTGCCCTGGTAGTCGTTGTGCTGGTTTATGTTCTCATCAAGCGCACACCTCTGGGGCTTAAGATGCGCGCTTCTGGTGCAAGCCTGACCGGCGCAAAGTTCGCCGGCATCGACACCACCAAAACGATGCTCACCGCAGCCCTGGTCAGTGGTGCCATTGCCGGCTTGGCAGGCGCGGTTGAGATTGGCGGGATTCACTTTCACCTGATCGAAGCCATTTCCAACGGGTTTGGCTACACAGGCATCATCGTTGCCACGCTGGGAAGCCTCAATCCCCTGGGTGCCACGGTGGCAGCCCTGTTCATCGGTCTGATTGGAACAGGCTCGCAAACGGTCAGCCGTGTACTGGGAGTGCCAGTGTACCTGGGTGATGTGGTACAAAACACCCTGCTGCTGGTCACACTTGCCATGTTCCTGCTGCAGAATTACCGGATCAAGAGGGTCTGATGGATACATTCCTGGTAGGTCTCGTTGCAGCGACCCTGCGGGTCGCCACACCTTTAATCTTTGGAACGCTTGGTGAGTTGTTCTGTGAACGGGCAGGCATTTTAAACCTGGGAATAGAAGGCACCATGTTCTTTGGTGCGTTCACCGGGTTTGCCGTGGCAGCCACCACCGGTTCAGTCTGGCTCGGTCTGCTCGCCGCCCTCATCGGCGGTATGCTCGCGGGTTTGTTGATGAGCCTGTTTGCGGTACGGCTCGGTGTCAACCAGCATGTTTCAGGGCTGGGCATCACCCTGCTATTGACTGCGCTTTCCCTGTTCGGGTTCCGGCTGATCTTTGGCGAGAGCCAGGTCAACCCCAGCATCGAAGGGTTTCAACAGCTTTCCATTTTTCCCAATTCACCCATCCTTGGACCGATCCTCAACCAGTATCTGCTTACCTATATCGCCATTGCACTCATCCCGCTGGTGGGATGGATCATCTACAAGACCAATTTTGGTTTGCAGATACGGGCAGTGGGTGAAAATCCTGAAGCAACCGATGCCGCTGGATTGAATGTCATACGGCTGCGCACGCTTGCCCTGGCGATTGGCGGTGGGCTGATGGCAGTGGGAGGTGCCTTTCTTTCGATTGCCCAACTGGGGGCATTCACGTTTGGCATCATTGCCGGTCGCGGCTGGGTTTGCATCGCACTGATCATCTTTGCCAACTGGCAGCCCATCCGGGTGTTGTGGGGCGCGCTGCTCTTCGGCGGGGTTTCAGCGCTTCAACTTCGCCTGCAAGGATTGGGGCTTAAGCTGCCGTATGAGCTTTTCCTGGCACTGCCATACATCGTGACCATCCTTGCACTCACCCTGGGTGGGAGAAATGCCCAGGCTCCGGCAGCCATGCTCAAGCCATACCGTCGTGAATGAGTTTGGTCTTCATGGGTCAGGAACCAGGCGAAGGGCGATCCTTTGCCTGGTTTTTATTTCGCTGAAGGTGCGGAAGAAAAGGCAGCATCAATGTGACAATCAACATTCGATGATGAGAATGGTATCACTTGAAATGTCAGACAAGTGAACTTAAACTAAGAGGGTACATTCTTCCCCCATGATTATTCCTTTTTGGAGGTTTAAATGGAGCAAAAAGAACAGGGTAATGAAGCCATTGCCAAAGCAAAAGCTCTGCGTGATCAAAGCAAACTTGGCGGTGGTGAGAAGCGCATTGAGGCACAACATGCAAAAGGCAAGCTGACCGCGCGGGAACGTATCGCTGCATTATTGGACGAAGGATCCTTCCAGGAAATTGATGGGTTGATGCTCAACCGTCACGTCGATTTCGGCATGGACAAAGACAAGGTCCCGGGCGATGGAATGGTGGCAGGTTTTGGTAAGATCAACGGACGCAGGGTTTGCGTCTATTCCCAGGATTTCACCGTGATGGGTGGTTCCTTTGGTGAAATCGCCGGGCAAAAAGCTGCCCGCATGATGGACCTGGCGATGGAAGCCGGCGTTCCCATCATCGGCTTGAATGATGGCGGCGGTGCACGCATCCAGGAAGGTATTTTCAGCCTGGCTGCTTTTGGCGAATTGTTCTATCGTAACACCCAGGCATCAGGTGTCATTCCCCAGATCAGTGTCATGCTTGGACCATGCGCCGGAGGCGCAGTGTATTCTCCGGCAATGACCGATTTCATCATCATGACCAAGAACATCAGCAACATGTTCATTACCGGTCCGGAAGTGATCAAGACTGTCACCGGCGAGGAAGTGGATGCTGAAACTCTGGGTGGTGCGGTTACCCATTCCTCCACATCAGGTGTTGCGCACTTCGCGGCTGAGAACGAGAAGGACGCATTCGATACCGTTCGGGCATTGCTCAGTTATCTTCCCTCGAACTATACCGAGCCGGCTCCAGCTTCAGTTCCAGAGGATGANNCCATGGCGGATGGATGCAGAACTCGATTCCATCATCCCCACGAACCCCTCTGAAAGCTATGACATGAAAATGGTCATTGAAAAGATCATGGACCGCGGTTCTTTTCTGGAAGTGATGGAAAACTTTGCCCGCAATGCCATCATCGGTTTCGCCCGATTGCATGGTCAGCCGGTGGGTGTGGTTGCCCAGCAACCCCTCTTTATGGCAGGATCCATTGACATTGATGCTGCGGACAAAATGGCTCGCTTCATCCGCTTCTGCGACGCGTTCAATATCCCATTGATCACATTCTCCGATTCTCCCGGTTTCCTGCCTGGTGTTTCACAGGAACACGGTGGCATTATCCGCCACGGTGCGAAGATAGTCTATGCATTCTCCGAAGCGTCGGTTCCAAAGTTGACTGTGGTAACCCGCAAGGGCTACGGCGGTGCCTATATTGTCATGGCAAGCAAACACATTCACGCAGATATGGTGTTCGCGTGGCCGCAGGCCGAGATCGCGGTCATGGGTGCCGAAGGCGCAGTCGCAATCCTGTACCGCAAAGAGCTGCAGGGTGCTGAGAACGCTGCGGAAGAACGGGCAAGGTTGGTGGCTGAATTCAAGGACAAATTCAACAATCCTTACCGGGCAGCTGCTGCCGGCTTCGTCAATGACGTTCTCATCCCCCACGAAACCCGCCCGCGCCTGATCGCTGCGTTGGAACTCCTGCGCGATAAGAAATCTACAACCCCGGCGAAGAAACACGGCTGCATGCCGCTCTAGCCCGATCATTCGCTATCCGGAGGTATGAATTGTCCGATTTCAATCAAGGTCTGATCGTCAGCGTTGTAGGTCTCCTGATCACATTCACCGCGCTGGGTATTTTCATACTTGTAATGGTGGTCTTGAAAAAGTTGTTCCCTTACAAGGCAGAAAGCGAAGAGGGTGCTGATGAAGATGAGGAGACTTATGAAGATCCCACTATGAGTGCAGCCATCGAAACCTCTGGCGGTGAAGATGAGGAAATGGCAGCTGCAATCGGGGCTTTGATCTTCTTACGAGGTCAGCAATCGAATCAGCTCGGTGCAGCATTACTCGAAGGACCGGGTCGGTTTTGGACTGCAAAACAACCAACCAATAAATAATGGGAGCTTATTGAATTATGTCCAAACAGCTTCGTGTTAAAGTAAATAACAAGGCTTATGAAGTTGAGGTGGGAGATCTTTCTGCCAGTCCGGTGATCATTGTCGTTAACGGGCATGAATACGCGGTGGAGTTCGAAGAATCCCTTCCTGTCGTATCAACACCGGTTGTCAAGACTGCATCTGCAGCGGCTCCTGTCAAAGCAGCACCCAAACCTGCACCCGTGCCTGCCACCCCGTCCGCCGCGAACGGGGATGCTATTACCGCTCCAATGCCAGGAACCATTGTGGAAATCATGGTCAAACCTGGTGATAAAGTCACTCCTGGAACCCCCCTGTGCGCGCTTGAAGCCATGAAAATGAAGAATATCATCCGTTCCAACCATGAAGGTACGATCGCCAGCATTGAGGTCAGCGAAGGTCAAAAAGTAGCATACGGCGCCCCGCTGGTCAGGTTTGCGTGAGGATTCCATGGACCTTTCAAAGCTTCTTGTCCTCCTAGATTCATTCAAGAACCTCCAGTGGCAAAACCTGGTCATGATCGGCATCGGTGGCATTCTCATTTACCTTGCCATTGCCAAGGATTATGAACCCGTATTGCTCCTGCCCATTGGTTTCGGTGCCATACTTGCCAATCTACCCCTTACTGGTGCCACTGAACCAGGAGGATGGTTGAATGTGCTCTACACCGCTGGTATCGCCACCGAGTTATTCCCATTGTTTGTCTTCATCGCCATTGGTGCCATGACCGATTTTGGTCCATTGCTTGAAAATCCAAAGATGGCCCTACTGGGTGTTGCCGGGCAGTTTGGCATTTTTGGCACGCTTTTGATCGCCCTTTCACTGGGTTTCACCCTGAACGAGGCAGCGTCCATCGGGATCATCGGCGCCATTGACGGACCAACGGCCATCTACGTATCGTCAAAACTGGCTCCCCATCTCCTCGGTCCAATCGCCGTGTGTGCCTACAGCTACATGAGCCTTGTGCCAATCATTCAACCCCCTGTGATGCGCATCATGACCTCGCATGCCGAGAAGACCGTGCGCATGCCGTATACGATCAAACCTGTTTCCCGCATCGTGCGCATTCTCTTCCCCATTGTCGTGACGGTCATCGTCTCTCTGATCGCCCCAAAGGCATCTCCCCTGATTGCCTCATTGATGTTCGGCAATCTCATCCGCGAATGCGGTGTGCTCGAGAACCTGAGCGATACAGCACAGCACGAGCTTTCGGGTCTCACCACCCTTTTCCTCGGACTGGTAATCGGTGCAACCATGGACGGCGTGACTTTTATCAAGCTGCAGACTCTCATGATCTTTGCAATGGGTTTGGGTGCCTTCGTGCTTGATACCGCAGGCGGCCTCCTTCTGGGTAAACTCATGTATATCCTTTCAGGCAAGAAGTTCAACCCCCTGATCGGCGCGGCTGGCATCAGCGCCTTCCCCATGTCTGCACGCATCGTCCAACGCTTTGGTCAAAAGTATGATTACGATAACTTCCTTCTGATGCATGCCATGGGTTCCAATGCGGCGGGTCAGTTGGCGAGCGTTGTGGCGGGTGGTGTAGTGCTCGCCATCATCTCTGGTGTCATGTAAGACCTCCATCTACTCCTGGCGTGGAACAATCACCACGCCAGAGAAACTGAATAAAGAAAGGAGAGTACCATTGACAGTCAAATCCTTAATCAAGACCAGCGAATATCATGACTCGGTCAGCCTGATGCTCGTTGCCAAGGAACTGGTCAATTTTGCCGGCGTCAAAGACGCCTCTGTGATGATGGGAACGGATTCCAACAAGTCCCTTCTTGAACAAAGCGGTTTGCTGACCGCTGAAGCGCAGGCAGCCTCACCCAACGATCTGATCATCGCCGTGAATACGGATGGTGATGCTGATGCCGCCCTTGCGGAAGCTGAAGCCCTGCTGAACAAGAAGGCTGAAGCAAGCGAGACCTCTGAATTCCGACCCAAGACGGTACGCGGTGCCAAGAAAGCGCACCCCAATGCCAATGTGGCCATCATTTCCATCGCAGGGCGCTACGCCGCGGATGAAGCCTGGGAATGCCTCTTGCAGGGCATGCACGTGCTGCTCTTCTCAGACAATGTTAGCAAGGAAGATGAACTGGCCCTCAAGAAGTACGGCCGCGATCACGGTCTGCTGGTGATGGGTCCCGGGGCAGGAACCGCCATCCTCAACGGTGTTGCCCTGGCATTTGCCAACGTCATCCCCGCCGGACCGGTGGG
>DNOU01000004.1:5943-11140 GCA_003501835.1 Anaerolineaceae bacterium
GCCACCAAAGTCATCCTCATGGTCAGCAAGCTCCCCGACGTGGAAGTGGAGCAGCTTCTGCTCGAACAGGTCAAAGCCAGCCAAAAACCCACCGTCATCTGCCTGCTGGGCGGGAAAGCCCGCGCCTCAGAGCTGCCAGCAAACGCCATTGTCGTCAGCACGCTTGAAGAAGCCGGCCTGACCGCTGCCAAACTGGCGGGAGCAGCCATCGGCGACATCCAGCAAACCATCAGAGCCGAAGCTGAAGAAGCCAAAGAGCAGGCAGAAGGCTTGAAGAAGCTGCTTAAACCTGGTCAAAAGCACCTGCGCGGCCTCTTCTCGGGCGGTACGCTGTGTTACGAGAGCCAGGTCATCTGGCGTGACAATTTTGAACTGGAAATTTACTCCAACGCGCCTCTCGACAAGCATTACAAGATGAAAGATGCCACCCACAGTGAAGGCGACTGCGTGGTTGACCTGGGCGAGGAAGAATTCACCGTTGGCCGTCCGCACCCGATGATCGACAACGACCTGCGCATCCGCCGAATCTTGCAGGAAGCTGCGGATCCAACGGTCGCGGTGATCATGCTCGATGTGGTCATCGGCTACGGAGCACATCCTGATCCCGCTGCTGAACTGGGGGATGCCATCCTCCGAGCCCGCAGAGCAGCCCATGATGAAGGCCGCGAAGTGCTCTTCGTGGCTTCCGTCACCGGCACCGAGGATGACCCGCAGTGCCTCTCCCGCACCACCGAAAAACTTCAGGCAGCAGGTGTGCACGTCCTCAAGAGCAACGCGATGGCTTCACGTCTGGCTGGATACCTCATTTCCTGAAAGCCGCTTACCGGCGAAAGAATGGAGTGTGAAATGGCAGAAAGAAAAATTCAAGATTTATTCGGTAAGCCCATTGAAGTGGTGAACCTTGGTCTGCAGGGATTCATCGAATCAATGAAAGAACAGAATGTGCCCGTGGTGGATGTCGACTGGAGACCCCCCAAGGAAGGCATCCGCCACCTGCGGGTGACCAAAACCGGAATTTCCATCGACGAAGCCAACGACAGGGTCGTGGAAATCATCAAAAAAGCCCGCCCGGTGCTGGTGGGCATGGGCATGGCCATCGATACCATCCCGGGTTACAAACCCAACCTGATCCTGCACGCCGGTCCTCCCATCACCTGGGATAGGATGTGCGGACCCACCCGCGGTGCCGTGATGGGCGCCCTGATCTACGAAGGCCTGGCAAAGGATGAAAAGGAAGCTGAGCAACTGGCAGCCTCGGGTAAGATCGAGTTCGCCCCCTGCCATCACTATCACACTGTGGGACCCATGGCAGGTGTTGTGTCTGCCCACATGCCGGTCTTCATCATCGAAAACAAAGCTTTTGGCAACAAAGCCTACTGCACGATGAACGAGGGGCTCGGAAAAGTGCTGCGGTTTGGCGGCATGGGACCCGACGTCTACGCGAAACTGCACTGGATGACGGACGTGCTCTACCCCACCCTACAACGCGCCCTGGCAACCCTGCCTGATGGAGTGGATATCAAAGCACTGATTGCGCAGGCGCTGCACATGGGTGATGAGTGCCACAACCGCAACCGTGCTGCGACCTCGCTCTTCCTGCGTGCCATTGCCCCGGCGCTCGCCCGCACCAACACCGATAACGAAACCCTGGCAAAGGTGATCGAGTTCATCGACAAGAATGATCACTTCTTCCTGAACCTCTCCATGCCGGCAGGCAAAGCTGCACTTGAACCTGCCGAAGGGATCGAGGGCAGCAGCATCATGACCACCATGGCGCGTAACGGCACCGATTTCGGTATCAAGATCAGTGCGTTCCCCGACAAATGGTTCACCGCTCCCGCCCCCATGGTGGAAGGGTTGTACTTCCCGGGTTTCAGCGAAGCAGATGCCAACCCCGATATCGGCGACAGCACGATCACTGAAACCGCAGGCTACGGCGGTGTGGCCATGGCGGCAGCGCCGGCGATCGTCAAGTTTGTGGGCGGAACGCCGGATATGGCCATCGAAAGCACCCTCGAAGCCTACGAGATCACTCATAGCGAACACGAAGGTTTCACCATCCCGGTGCTCAACTTCCGCGGTACGCCGCTCGGTTTTGATGTGCGCAAGATCATGGAAACGGGTATCATGCCCAAGATCAACACCGGTATCGCCCACAAGGATCCTGGAGTGGGTGGGATTGGTGCAGGTATTCTGCGTGCCCCTGAAAAGGTCTTCAAGGACGCGTTTGAAGAATTCAGCAAACTCTGTTAGTTATTTTGCAAAGGAGAAAAGAAAATGAAAATCATTGATTTGACTTTGCCTTTAGGAATTGCAACACCCGCATGGCCGACATATGAACCATTGCAGATCAAGTACTTCAAACGCCTGGCACCTAACGGCGCAAATGGTCAGTTGTTGACCCACTCCAACCACCTCGGTACCCACCTGGATGGTGAATGCCACTTCTGGACTCCCGGCAAGGACATCGCCAGCCTGGATATGGATTATCTGGTACACGATGCGGCTGTGGTTGACTTGAGCGACTGTGCAGGCGACTATGACGTCTACACCTCCAAGCAGGTGATGGAACGCGTCGAAGTCAAACACGGCGACATTCTCATCATCCACACCGGTTACCATCATTTCGGCTGGGATATGCCCACTGGAGATGAAGTGCGCTACATGGTACAGCACCCGGGTCCCGACCGCGAATTTGCAGAATGGGCGAAGGCTCTTGAGCTGCGCTGGATCGGCGTGGATTGCGGTTCGGCAGACCACCCCATGAACACCATCATCCGCAACTGGATGCCCCGCCAGGCCAAGCAGGCTGAAAAAGTTTTCCAAAAGAAATTTGGCAAGAGCCTCGAAGAATTCTACACCGACGACAAGTATCAGCTCATGCACCTTGAAATGTTCAATCACCATGTGCTGCATGCCGAATGCCTGGGCGGCGATCTCGACCTGCTGCTCAATCGCCGCGTCAAGATCGGTTTCTTCCCCTGGCGTTTCGTGGATGGTGAATCCTCCATCGGACGCTGCGTTGCCTTCGTTGAAGATGACGAATACGAGGAATTGATGGCAAAGAAAGCCGACATGCCCAAGACTCGCTTCGGGGATTGCTTCGAACCCAGGCATGTCGAATCACTCAACAAGCTTACCCAAGCCAACCTGGCTTAGTAGGAAAATCAACAACCTTAAAGAAGGAGTTTAACCGTGAAATTCGAATTGCCCGAAAAAGCTTCAGAAGAAACCCTGCAGATCGATGCCCGCGAAGTTGAGGCACTGCTGCAAGGACCCAAAATGGATCTCAAACCCTGGCCAGGTGCCCAGGTCAAATTGAAGGACGGACGCTTGCTGTACATCCGCGAAGCCCGCCTCGATGAAGCCCCCAAGATGTTGACCTACATGGAAAAAATCATGCATGTCGACCATGACTTTTATGATATCGTCGGCGCCCGTGTTTATTCCGAGATCCTCGGCTGGTACCGCTCCCGCCTGAAGGACCCCTATACCCTCGTGGGTCTGATCGATGGCAAATGGGCTGGTTTCGCCAATGGTCGTCTGATGAACGAAGATATTAACATCTCCCTGCACACCATGGCACTCGTCCGCGGCGGGCGCATCGGTGCAGTGATGTATTACGCCAAAGCCTACTACGGCTTCGAGATCCTGGGCAACAAGGAATGGTGGGCGACTTACGAAAGCTACAATGGTTGGATGCGCTGGGGTCTCGGCATGGCTCAGCCTTCCTATCCATGGCCCCAGGTTCAGCACGAATTGGGCGGCGCCCGCGTGTACTATGTCACCAAAAAATACTGGGACCAGCTCATCAAGCAATATGTGCGCCAGATGGCTGGTGCCGACCTTGATTTCAATGTGTCCGATGAAGTTCGCAAAGCCAACGAAGAGCTCATCGTTCCGGATGAGATCCTGGTCTAGCCTGCAATCAGTGGGTTTGGAACTGGGGGCTGTCCAAAAAATAGACAGCCCCTTTCAAATTTCCCACTTCATCCCCATTTTTATGTCTTGAAGATTAGTCCTGCCCCACAATAAGGCGCAATTAGAAACATTTCTCCCACTTCGGGCTGTCTAAAAAGGAAATTTCGGACTTTTTAGACAGCCCCTTCTTTTTAAGGCAGAAGGGCTGCGGTCATACCGGTGAAGGCGTCAATGCCTGAGGAACTACCGAAGGTTTCCAGGCTGTTGGCGATAGTCGCTGGGTTCATTTGCCAGGTGCCCAATAGTAAGCGGGCAGTCCTTCCCACCCGCTCATCCACCAGACGGCGCGCGGCAGCTTCGATCATATTCGTAGAGATCCAGGTGGATCGCTTTTGGACCAGGGCAATCGCGCTGGCGTTAAGCCGTGAGATGAACCCGGGATCCACGTTGGTGGACGGCTCAAGGGTGTTCAAGATCAAAAGAAATCCACAGAGCAGATCATCCCCCGCAGGGGTCAATCCCTTACCATTTCCCGCCAGGGTCATCATGGCTGTTTCGCATTCATCAAGGCTTTTTTCCTGCATTCCCCTACGGAGCTGCCAGACCGCCTTCAGTATGCTCTGCCGCTCAGGTTCCTGTGGTTCCACATGATTCAAAAGGGCATCCACAATATGGATCAATGAATCCTGATGGTTTGGTTGATTCAGCAGGTGGAACAGGGTAACGATCTGAGCCACGGCTTTGGGTGATCCAGGTTGCACGGATGAGATCGGAAGGGGATCGGGGACAAGACGGGGCAGAGCGCGCAGATCATAGTGTTTTTCGCCCACACGCAGTATCCCCTCCTCCAGATGTACCTCCTGGTTGAGAAGGACGTGCCGGGGCAGGTCTGCCAGATGGGGGATGTGAATCATGAAAGGATTTTCGTGATTTTCAGCAGTGAGGAAGAACACACGGTGATCAAAGAGCAGAAAGATTCCCCTGGAAGTGATGCCCATCACCTTGCCCGTCTGATGGGTCTGCACCAGGGGTGACACAAAGGCGCCCAGCATTCCAACGGGAACCAGCTGATCCGAATGGGTGACCATTAATGCTCCTGAACCTCATTTTCCATCAAGATCGCCATGTTACCCAGAACGCCCCAGGACGTTAGGAATAGCTTTTTCGAAACATCGTAGTATTCGCCATTGTTCAGATAGCGCACCGACATGGAATTATATCCCGTGACAATGACGACATGTTCGTATGCAGCAACAGTGGTCACATTGCCCTCCTG
>DNOU01000005.1 GCA_003501835.1 Anaerolineaceae bacterium
GGAGGTGTCCTCGTCGGTATCCCAAAGGCTCTGCCAGACCATCACCTGCTCGTTGATGTCCTTGTCGGTGTAATAAACGTAGGTGTCACCGCTCCAACCCGCTGCAGCTGACTGCGCCGTGGTTTCATCGAGCCGGGCTGCCGGCAGGTAGCCTGCATCCAGGATCAGTGAAATGTACCACTCACCCATCACATTCCGGTCGACCTCGCTCCAGCCGCCGTCAAGGGAAGAGGTGAAATCGGGTAGCGAGATGGGAACAGGCTTGTCATCCGGGTATTTTTCGGGATGCAGGATCTGTTCCGTGGACACTGGTGGATTACGGTAGACGTCATCCACACTCTGCCATTTATTTTTTGCATAGAGGGCATTCACAAAGTCAAAGCCCTGCACATAAGGGAACAGGAAATCCTGCTTCATGTATGCCGGCGCTGAATCATACACCGGGCTGGTGTAATTCTGCTGGAATTGAAGGATTTCCTGCTTATCCTGAGCAGAGCTGTACCGCAGCAGCCAGAACTGCTCTGAAAGCGTGGCATCGCCTTCCATCAAAGCGCTGACTGCCGCGCAGTATTCGGTATCCGCCTTGCAGTGTTCATCGGTGACCTTCAAGCCGTTTTCAATATCAAAGTTCTGATCCTGCAGCGTATGGGTGAACTCGTGCGCGTATGTCGAGCGTTCAATCCCGCCAAATGCCGCGTCAGCGATCACGTACATCGACTGGGTCGTGTTGTCGTAATAACCTGCCACCTGCTCCGAATAAAGGTCGATATAGAATTGCTGCAGATCAAAACCGGACCGCAGCAAACCAAATCCGGAGAGGATCTTGGAATCCTTCGCGGCGTCCTCTGGAGTGTAATCCTTGAAGAAGTCATTCATCACATTCTGTCTCAGCTGCTCCGAGGTCAGCAGCTGACGGGAGAAAGGCTCCTTCAATTGCAATCCGCGGAATGAGGAAACTTGCTGCTGGATCAAATCCATCTCGGTTGCAATGTCCGCCGGGATGGACGCAACGGTTGGAGCCGTCGCACCTGTAGTGGGAGCGGACTCGGTTCCTTCAGGTGCTCGGGTTGCAGTACCGGTCGGTTGTGGCGTTGCTTCAACGACCGGTGTGGGAGAAGCCTGGTTGATCAACGGCTGGTTGGTGCTGTTCCTGAGCAGCAGCACGCCAGCGATGAGACCCATTGCCAGCAATAGGGTACCGGTAATGAAAATGATCAGGATGGTCTGCAGGGTCTTGTTCTTCATGGACTCCCTCTTGGATCTGGCTTTCTTTTATTTTACCTGTATTTGCCTTCAGAATGGTTCCGTGGGAAAGACACTCAGGGTTTCTGGAGGGTTGCCAATCCATCCAGCGCGGGTGGGTAATCCGGATGGGCTTCAAGTGCCAGTTCAAACGATTTTCGTGCATGATCCGACTGCCTGCTCAAGACGAAGGCCCATCCCTTCCAGGTGAGGGCTTCCTCTGAATCCGGTGTCCGGTTGAGGGCGTAATTGGCGAGCAGGAAGAGATCATCCACGTTGCCCGTCTTGAAAGCGGCCTCCAGCGGACCGAATTCGTAGCGTAGCATACGCTGCGGCAGACCCATCTGCCTGGCCCGGGCATACGCCTCCGCGGCGCCGGCATCATCTCCCAGTCCGAGCAGGCTGTTCCCCAGGTTGAACCAGGCAAAAGCATCCTTCGGGTTGGACTGCACTTCCCGTGTGGAACGGACCGCTGCATTGAGAAAATTGGTCTCCACCTGCCAATCATCACCCAGGATTGACTGCAAGATTTTTTCCTGCCCGCGGGTATGGACCACCATCAAAAGGCGATTAAAGGGTTTCCAGGTCTGCTCCATCAGGTCCATGCTGATGCGCTGGTTGGGACCGTAATACGAATCCTGTGTGATCCATTCCTGTTTTGTCAGGTCGTAGCCCGTGATCAACAGGTAATGTGCCGACCAGAGATCATCCCCCGGCCAGAAGCCCTTTTCGAGCTTGAAGGATTGTTCCACGATCACCGGAAGTCCGGCTGCCAGCAGCTGCTGGAGCGTCCGCGCATCACCATTCACCCGCACCACGGAAGATAAACCCAATCCGGTCAGCTCCACAAAATCAGCCATCTCCTCCGGGCTGACATTCTTGTCAGTCTGCAGTGGTTTGATTACCCTGGCAATATCGTACTGATCCCCCTTCCAGCCGTACATGCGCAGTGCCAGGGCAAGGGTGGCAGGTCCGCAATTGTTCCAATCCTGGAAGTCGCGTTTGAGATCAAACTCCGGGGGAGTGAGAACGACCTGCTGCGGCAGCGGCGGTGCATCTGTGAAACTCGTTCCCGGCGACACCTTGCTGCCCGCATCAGCATTCACCCCGCCAGGTTGAAAGAGACCACCCTGACTTCCGCGGGGTTCCGCTGCCTCCATCGGGGGTATGCCTCCCCTGGGGGAGAGCCCTCCGCGTACAAAGGCTGAAGCTTCATCCATACGCCATGCCAGCACCGACTTCAAGGCTGGATCGGATTGCCAGATGAAGAATCCCAGAACCAGCAAAATTCCTGCAACCAGGATCCCTCCCGTCAGAATGCGAAATCTCTTCATACCCTTATTCTACCTGCTCCAATCCTTGAAACGGTAACAAATCAGACAAACTTAGGAAGAATTGCACCCGCTATTTCTTGATATAATCAGCCCCATGAA
This sequence comes from Anaerolineaceae bacterium, assembly GCA_003501835.1. GTDB lineage: Bacteria > Chloroflexota > Anaerolineae > Anaerolineales > Anaerolineaceae > UBA6107. Next base: position 2,676 of record DNOU01000005.1, read on the forward strand.
ATACCATGTTTGGACTGAAGGCTGCCAGATGAACGTGGCGGATTCCGAGCGTGTGGCTTCCGCCCTGGAACATCTGGGTTATGAATACTCTCCGCAGATCGAAAAAGCGGATGTCATCGTGCTCAACACCTGTGTCGTGCGTCAATCGGCTGAAGAAAAAGCGTACGGCCGTCTGACCACGCTGTTGCCTGTCAAGCGCGCGCGCCCGGAGGTGGTCATCAACCTCATGGGCTGCCTGGTGGGGATCAAGGAAAACAATCCCCTCCAAAAGCGCTTCCCTTATGTTGACGTTTTTTCCCCGCCTTCGGATCCCTCTCCACTGGTCGAATATTTGATCTCCCGCGGTGATCACGAGGTAGACCAGGCAGAAACCGCCCGCCGTTATGCAGTGATGGACGGTGATCTGCTGCTGCCGGCTGCGTCGCAGGGCAGCCAGGTGCTGGGTTGGATCCCGATCGTGTACGGCTGCTCGTACGCCTGCACTTATTGCATTATTCCCTACCGCCGCGGTGTCGAGCGCAGCCGCCCGCCGGAGGAAATCCTCAAAGAGGCTCACTCGCTCGCCAGGCAAGGTGTGAAGGAAGTGACTCTCCTGGGTCAGATCGTGGACCGCTACGGCAAGGACCACCCTGAATATCCCAGCCTGGCAAAGCTGATGCAGCAGATCAGCGCCATTGATGGCATCGAACGCATCCGCTTCCTCACTTCGCACCCCAACTGGATGAACGACGAGCTCCTGGAAGCGGTTGCCACGCTTCCCAAGGTGATGCCGCACATTGAGATCCCCAACCAGGCAGGGGATGATGATGTGCTCGCCAACATGCGCCGCGGTTACACCGCCGACCAATACCGCCGGCTGGTGGGCAAAATCCGCGAACGTATTCCGGGTGTCTCCATTGCCACCGATATCATCGTCGGTTTCCCCGGCGAAACAGACGCACAATTCCAGAACACGGTTGACCTGCTGGCTGAGCTCAAGCTTGACATGGTACATCTAGCACGCTACTCTCCCCGCCGCGGCACCGTATCGCAGCGCTTCATGACCGATGATGTNNGGGGTGCAGCGCGAGATTTACGCCCGCTACCAGGACCAGGTGGTGGAAGTCCTCTTCGATGAGAAAGTGAAGAAGCGCTGGAAAGGCCGCACGCCAACCAACAAGCTTGTCTTTGTTGAAGCTGAACAGGACCTGCTCGGCAAGGTTCTCCCGGTGAATATCACCTGGACAGGTCCCTGGTCAATGCGCGGCGAACTGGTCAACCCGCGGGCATGAAACGTCTGCTGCTGGGCGTGCTTTCTCTGGGGGTGATCGCTGCTCTTGTGGCCGGTGTTACTGCCCTGCGCGGCGGATTCGACTCTAGCAAACGCTCGCTGCTTGTGCGCCGCTGGATCCTCAACCCGGCAGCCCATGCGGAATGGGCAGTCAAAGCCAACAGCCGTTGTGCCGACGCTCCCTTTCAAATTCCTTCCGATGGATTCATCGGCTACCTGTGGGGAGATACCTTCCAATCCAGCCATCCCCACCAGGGCATTGACCTGTTTTCAGGCACGCAGGCGGGGGTCACCCCAGTGTACGCGGTGTATGACGGCTACCTCACCCGTATGAACGACTGGAAATCCACCGTGGTGATCCGCATCCCATCTGACCCGCTCCACCCCGGCAGGCAGATCTGGACCTATTACACCCACATGGCGTTTGCCGATGGCAGCAGCACCATCTCGCCGGATTTTCCTCCGGGCACCTCGGAAGTTGTTGTCAAAGCGGGCACCCTGCTGGGAACGCAGGGCAATTATTCAGGCCGTGCCGGGAATCCGGTGGGGGTTCACCTGCACTTTTCCATTGTCAGCGATGAGAACGGGAGGATCACCAACGAGACACT
>DNOU01000198.1 GCA_003501835.1 Anaerolineaceae bacterium
CATTTGACTGGCACCTTCGCGCAGCACTTTTCCCATTGCTTCTGCAAGAGGACCACGCATGGAGTCACCCGGGAGAAGGTAAATTAATTAACTGGACAAGTCTCTTATTGAAATTGCCAGCGATAAACCGTATACTGATTTATGTACCTTCTCTCGGGTTTGACATCATTCCATCCAGGGATTTCCCGTCAACCACTATCGGGACGGATACAGGGTCGGGGGAATTCTCTTCGATCTGCACATTGAAGCGGCCCATTTGCCTGAAGAGTACATTCTGATTTTACGTTCTGCGTGATGCGTGTGGGCTCTGAAGTGAATGAGCCAATGCAAACTCACCGGCGAAAGGAGGGTTCACCCCACTTGTGGAGAGATTGACAATTCGTTTTGCAATACTTCCATTCATAGATTGATCGTGATTGAGCTCCCGATTGTGAATTATGGGAAGAGAATAAGAAATGGCGCATGGTCGATTGCATTGAGGTCTTGATTTCAGAAGAAAGGGGAGAAAGAGATCAAACATGAAATTTGTGTCACCCGGTGCGAAAGTAAATTCAAATTTTCCAGTTCACAGGAGTAAAAGATGACCAAGCGATTTCAGGTTTTTCTGGCAGTTGTATTGGTGCTAAGCTTGACGATCGGGATCATGCAGCCCACCTCCGTGGTACGGGCAGCAGAGACGAAAAGTATCGTCATCCTGGGCACCTCCGATATCCATGGAAATGTGGACAATTTCGATTACTTTTCAAATACCACTCCCACGGGATCCCAACAACGAGGCTTAACCAAAGTTTGGACCTATGTGCAAGCGGTGAAGGCTTCCAATCCAAACACGATCCTCATTGATAATGGCGACACCATTCAGGGCACACCGCTTTCATACTACTTCAATGTGTTGAAAACCGATGTGGAAAATCCATTGGCTCTGGCGATGGACACCATGGGGTATGTCTCAGCTACGGTTGGAAATCATGAGTTCAACTATGGTCCAACTGTCTTCAACAAGTACAAAGCTGATGCGTCCTTCCCGTTGCTTTCAGCCAATGTCACAGGCTGTCAGGACTACACCTTCGAACCCTATGTGATCAAGGATGTGGATGGGGTCCAGATCGGCATCCTGGGCTTGACTCCACCGGCGGTGAAATACTGGGAGCGGCCAGAGAACATCGTGGGCTGTGTGTTTGGCGATGCGGTGGATGCAGCCAACGATTACGTGCCCGAGATGAAGGCAGCCGGTGCGGATGTGATCGTGGTGGCAGCGCACAGCGGGCTGGATGAGACCTATGGCTACGGACGCGAAGAGAACTTCGTCAAATACCTGGCCAACGAGGTACCCGGCATTGATGTGATCCTGTCAGGACACGACCATGCCAAACTTCCAGCTCAAACCATCAACGGTGTGCTGGTAACGAATCCCGGAAACTGGACATACAATGTATCCGACATCCGTATCACGGTCACTGGATCCGGCACAGACTGGGTAGTCTCAGAAAAGTCATCAACAGCTCAGTCGATGAACACAACCCCTATCACAATAGAGGATCCTGCCTTAAAAGCTCTCCTGCAGCCATATCATGACACAGCGGTCGCATACATCAATACCCCCATTGGCACAGCCACTGCTGATTTCCCTGGCGGTTTTGCCGCCCGAATTGCAGACGGTCCCACCGCTGACCTGATCAACCAGGTGCAGATGGAAGCTGCCGCAGATGCCGGCTACCCAGTGGATGCTTCCCTCGCAGCCCTTTTCAACAATAACGCTTACCTTAATGCAGGGCCGATAAAGTTAATGGATGCCTACCGTCTGTACATTTACGATAACACCCTGTATGTCGTTGAAGCCACCGGTCAGATGGTCAAAGACGAGTTGGAGTGGACCGCCAATTACTTCAACCAGTATTTCTACGAACCAGCCGGAGTTACTGTCAATTCTGCAGTGCGCGACTACAATTACGACCTTTGGTCAGGTATTGAGTACAAATTGGATGTGACCAAGCCAATAGGTCAGCGGGTGGTTGAACTGATGCTCAATGGCGAACCATTGGCGATGGATCAAACCATTACGGTGGCTTTGAACAACTATCGGGCTACGAACAAGGCTCTGTTCGGCCAGGCAAAAATACTCTACCAATCCACTGACCAGGTCCGTGATCTGGTCGTAAATTGGATTGAAGCTCGCGGCACCATTTCACCCAACGACGTGTTCGTTCAGAACTACACCCTGCTGCCGCCGGTCAACACCTGGCAGAGCAGCACCACTGCCCTTCCGATTACCCGCGAGGATTTTGCTAATCTGTTGTGGACCGCTTTTGACCAGTCCGCAGACGAGTACATGAAGATCCCAAGCGACAAGGGTGTTGTTGGCACAAACCTCAACCGTGAAGGTTTGTTCTTCCTGTTGAGCAACAAAGCCATGGATCCAATTCGTGACGTGGATGTGGACATGACCGCCCTGAAGCCCTACTCGGACGCCAAGACCCTGTCGTCCTGGGCAAAGGGAGCCACTGCCTATGCCATCCAGATGGGTATCTTCGTCCCTGCCGATGACAAGATCCTGCCAAAGCAGACTGTGACCAATGCCGAGGCGTTGGCCTGGGTACGCGAAGCCCGTTTTCCGCCATATACTTTCATTTCCACCAATGATTTTCATGGTCAGCTGGAAACCGGAAAATTGGTGAGCGGAAAATTGGTCGGCGGGGCAGCCTTTAACATGACCTATATCAACCAGTACAAGGCGCTTAACCCGAAGGGTACGTTGTTGGTTGATGCTGGTGATATGATGCAGGGAACTCCCATTTCCAACCTGCTTTTTGGCCGCTCGGTGATCGATGTTTACAACCAGATGGGCTACATGGCGTCGGTTACAGGCAACCACGAGTTTGACTGGGGTCTGGATGCGCTGCAGCAGCGCATGGACCAGGCGGATTTCCCCATCCTGGCCGCCAATATCTTCTATGCCGGCACCGATACCCGACCTGATTGGGCAATTCCCACCACAATGCTCACCGTGAAGGGTCAGCAGATCGGCGTGATCGGCGTGACCAGCAAAGATACTCCGGGCATTGTCATGGCAGGTGTTCTGGCTGGCTTGGAGTTCCGCGATGTGGGACCGATCGTCAACGAGCTCGCTGCTCAACTGCGGGATGAAGGTGCAGATATCGTGGTGGTGCTGGCGCATATGCCGGATGTGTACAGCGGCGTAGTCAGCGGCGAGATGCTGAATGTGGCGCAGCCCGGTGTGGATCTGATCATCTCCGGTCACTCACACAGTGGATACACGGGGAAAATTGGCACCATCCCCATCATCCAGCAGTATTCCTCCGGCACTGCCATTGGTGTCTCTGACCTGGTCTACGATCGGTTATACCGGACCGTCGTTAATTCCAATCTGAAAGTGGTCACCACCTACAACGCCGGTGTGACCCCTGACCCGACCATTGCTGGACTCGTGGCTGGCTACCAGGCTGAAATTGCTCCGGTTGTCAATAAAGTGATCGCCAAAACAACAGGGTTAATCTCAAGAGGTCCAGACCGGTATACCATGGAAGTGCCCATGGGTGACCTGATCGCAGATGCGCAGCGCTGGAAGGGTGGCACGCAGATCGCTTTCATGAATCCCGGCGGCATACGAGCGGATATTGCTTACGCAACCTATCCGCACGATATCACCTGGGGTGACTTCTTCACCGTGCAGCCCTTCGATAATAAACTGGTCACGATGAATTTGACTGGAGCTCAAATCTACTCTGTCCTTGAGCAGCAATTCAAACCGCCTCAGTCATCGATGAAACTTCTGCAAGAATCGGGTCTTCACTATCACTATGACCTGTCCAAGCCTGTAGGCTCCAGGATCACCAGCCTAACCCTGACTGATGGAACACCCATCGCCAATGATGGCAGCACTACATACTCTGTGACGATGAATGAATTCATCGCCAATGGAGGTGACGGGTTCTCGGTATTCCTCAGCGGGACGAACGTGACCAGGATCGGCGTAAGTGACCTGGATGCACTGATTGAGTTTGTGCAGTTCAAGTATGGGGTTCCCCCAACGAATACCACCATCGATCCAACCATCTACCCAAAGAATGAGGGGCGGATAATCAACGATACACCATAAGTCTGCTTGTCCAGGCATGATATGTGGAGGGGATCGCAAGATTCCCTCCCGTATATTAAAACCCAAACGATCAATCAGGAAAATCAGTGTTATAATCACCGCCTGTAATTGCAGTGATCGAGCAGGTAAATTCAATGCCCCGCCGGTTTCGGCGGGTTTTTTGTGCAAACACGAGGAGCAACAAAGTAATGGGATCAACTTTCGAAATTCTGGGTTTGCAACCCCAATTCATTCAGGCTGTTGAAGCCATGGGGTTCACCCAACCTACGCCCATCCAGAATCATGCCATTCCAGCCATGCTTGCCGGCAGGGATGTGATTGGACAGGCACAAACCGGCACAGGCAAGACTGCCGCGTTCATGCTGCCGGTCTTGCAGATGCTTCAACCCGGGCATAAAGCCATCCAGGCGCTGATTCTGGCACCGACCCGCGAACTGGCAAAGCAGGTAGCCGAAGCCTCGCTGCAGCTGGCAGGCGAGACGCAGGTACGCGTTCTGGCAGTGTACGGCGGACAATCCTATACGATTCAAAAACGTGCCCTGGAGCGCGGGGTGGATGTGGTGGTGGGAACACCCGGGCGGCTGCTGGACCTGATTTCCCAAAAGGTGCTGGATTTGAGCCAGGTGCATCACCTGGTGCTGGATGAAGCCGATGAAATGCTCGAAATGGGCTTCATTGATGATGTCGAAGCGATTTTGAAGGAAATCACCCAGGAACGCCAAATTGCCCTCTTTTCTGCCACCCTGCCTGAAGCCATCCGCAGCCTGGCAAAACGCTACCTGGTGGACCCGCAAAGGATCAGTCTCAGTCCTGAAAGACTCACGGTGGATGAGACCGAACAGCGTTTTTGTCGGGTGCGCGAGGAAAACAAGTTCGTGGCATTGACCCGCCTGCTCGAGGTTGAACCGGTGACCAGCGCCCTGATCTTCGTGCGCACCAAGGCTCGCGCTCAAGATCTTGCGGATGACCTGGCGCGTGCCGGATTTAAGGCTGGCAGCCTGCACGGCGACCTGAATCAAGCCCGGCGGGAACAGGTGCTTGCACGCTTCCGGGATCACTCAGTGACTTTGTTGGTCGCCACGGATGTGGCAGCGCGGGGGCTCGATATCGCCGGGGTCTCTCATGTCTTCAATTATGACGTTCCTCAAGATGCTGAGGATTATGTTCACCGCATTGGACGCACCGGGCGGGCAGGGGAAAAAGGGGTGGCGATCACCCTGCTCACCCCGCGTGAACGCAGCCGGCAGGCTCAAATTCAAGCGTATACCCGGCAGCCGGTGAATGAATTTTCCGTTCCCACCCGTGAAGAGGTTCAAGCCAAAAGGGATGAAGTTTTCATCTCAAAATTATCCACTCAGCTGATCGCAGGCATGTCGCAGCCGGAACGGGCTATGCTTGAACGCATCTCCGAGGCTGGACTGAAACCTGCCGAGATCACGCTGGCAGCAATACGCCTGGCGCGGGCAGCTGAAGGCAAGCTTGCCGATGATGTGATCTCAGAAGAAAGCCGCGAACCCAGGCATATCCAGCTGGAGGAACGCCGGAATTCCCGGGTCAGAAATGATCGTATGGAGAACCATGATCGAAAGTCTGAACGCAGCAGGAATCACAGCAACCCCATTCCGCAATATCGCGGCGCCGACCGTGAACGCGAGGTGGGCATGGTCCGCTTATGGATGAACGTGGGTCAGACCGCCGGGTTGCGCCCCAGTGATGTGGTGGGTGCCATTGCCACCGAGGTGGGTATTCCCGGCAGGGCGATTGGCGAGATCGATATTCGCGCTGACTACACCCTGTTGGATGTTGCAGAGCAGCATGTGCGCCGGGTGTTGAGCGAAAGCACGGGCAAGTACAAAATGCGCGGCCGTCCCGTAAGGATGCGCCTGGCAGACTGAAATGATCCAATCCCGCCGAAAGGCGGGTTTTCATTTACCTTTCACAAGGTCATGGATCGTCAAAGTGCCAATAGACAATTATGCTTTGAATGGAGCAATATGGATGCGTCGACT
>DNOU01000061.1:0-810 GCA_003501835.1 Anaerolineaceae bacterium
GCTGAGGGTGTGAAAGTGGATCCAACTGGCAAACTTGCCGGGAGGGGAGCTTATGTGCACAATACCCGATCTTGTTGGGAGCTTGCCTTAAAAGGACCGGTCTCGCGCGCCTTGCGCACGGAACTGACTGAAGATGACCGCCAACGACTGTTGGAATACTTAATAACACTTCCTGCAGAAGCCGCGACCGGTACGAATGACTTGGAAAAGCGTTCATGAGGAAATCAGCATGAATTGCTAACCTGTTCCAGGCATGCTCACAACCTTTCGAGCTGATCTCTCAAACCAGGCATATCACCGCCTGGCGGGGAACTGAACAGCCAATCTCGGGGGGGCACTTTATACGGAGGTTTTTATGAGCGAAACTGGACAGAAGACAATCGAATTTCCATCGAGCATCACGGTGCGTGATTTGGCTCTTAGCATGCAAGCCAGCCCCATCCAGGTGATCAAGATCTTAATGTCAAACGGCGTTATGGCGAATATCAACCAGACGGTTGATTTTGATACTGCTGCCATCGTGGCATCAGAGTTGGGCTTTGAAGCCAGACCGGAAAAACTCGAAGAAGAATTAACGGTTGAAGAACAGGGTGAAATCCCCTACTGGCGACGCTTGATCGCCGATGAAGACCCCAGGAAACTTGTGGCACGCCCACCGGTGGTCACCATTCTCGGTCATGTTGACCATGGAAAGACCACGCTGCTGGATGCCATCCGCCACACGGAAGTGGCTGCCGGGGAAGCAGGAGGCATTACCCAGCATATTGGCGCATACCAGGTGGAATACAAGGGTCAACTGATCACATTCCT
>DNOU01000061.1:844-4183 GCA_003501835.1 Anaerolineaceae bacterium
GTACCCATCATCGTGGCAATGAATAAAATGGACCGCCCGGATGCCAACCCTGATTTTGTCAAACGGCAGCTCTCGGAAAATGGCCTCGTCCCGGATGAGTGGGACGGCAACACCATTGTGGTGCCGGTTTCCGCAAAGCAGAAGAAGGGTCTCACTGACCTGCTCGAAGCCATCCTGTTGGTGAGCGAATCCATCGATATCAAAGCGAATCCCAACGGCAAAGTGGTGGGCACCGTGATTGAATCGCAGGTGGAGCGCAACAAGGGCGTGATCGCCACCCTGCTGCTGCAAAATGGCACTCTTCAAATGGGAGATACGGTCCTGGCGGGACAGACCTACGGAAAGATCCGCGCCATGTTCGACTTCCACGGCCGCAAGATTCGCAGCGCCGGACCCTCCACCCCGGTACAGGTGATGGGCCTGGGGGATGTTCCCCCGGCTGGCGAGTTGTTCACCGTTGTGCCAAACGAAAAAGAAGCCCGCGCCATCGTTGAAACCCGCAAGCTGGCGAAGCGTGAAGGCGCCGCACAGGCACCCAGGGCCAGCCTTGAGGAATTGTTCCAAAAATTCCAGGCAGGCGAAGTGCGTGAACTGCCGCTGATCGTCAAGGCGGATGTTCAGGGCTCACTTGAACCCATCATGTCCGAAATCAACGAGCTGGGCAAGGGCGAAATCAAGCTCAACATTTTGCATGCAGAGACAGGCAACATCAACGAAAGTGATATCATGCTTGCTGCTGCATCCAACGCCATCGTCATCGGGTTCAATGTCCAGGCGGACAGCGCCGCCCGCAACCTTGCTGAATCTCAGGGTGTTTCCATCCGCACATATGACATCATCTACCGCATGACCGAAGATATCGAAAAGGCATTGAAAGGGATGCTTGAACCGGTGATGAAGGAAGTGGCAGTGGGTCAGGCGGTGGTGCGTGCACTCTTCAAGATCAACAAGGTCGGAACCATTGCCGGCTGCCGGGTATTGCAGGGCGAAATTCGACGCAACGCCCGCATCCGCGTCATGCGGGGTGAAGAAAAGATTTTTGACGGTGAAATTGCTTCACTGAAGCACGAAAAGGATGATGTCCGGGAAGTGCGCCAGGGATTTGATTGCGGTGTTTCTTTGAAAGGGTTCAACGACCTTGCCGAAGGCGACATCCTGGATTGTTACAGCCTGGAAAAAAATATCTAAGAGAAGGAGCAATCCAATATGCCTTCCCCTACCCGTTTACAGAAAATTGGAGACCGTCTTCGGATGGAGCTCTCAGAAATGCTGGTCAAAGGTGAAATTCGAGACCCCCGCCTCGATGGAATTTCGATCACCGAGGTGATCGTGGACCGTGAGCTTGCTTATGCCGATGTGTATGTTTCAGCATTTGAAGGTGTGACCCGGTCAAAAGAAGTGCTCCAGGGGTTGAATGCCGCCTCCGGTTTCTTGCGCAAGAACCTTGCCGAACGCGTTGAGCTGCGGGCTTTTCCCCGCCTGCGTTTTCATTGGGATGTGACCCCGGAACGTGCCGACCGCATTGAAAGGCTGATCGTTCAGATCCACAAGGAAGAAGAGAACAATGCTCCAAAACTCAAGGAGTGACGATGTCATTCGCACAAAGATCGCACAGGCGGTCAATATCGGTATTGTTTCGCACATCCGACCCGACGGCGACGCAATAGGCGCCACTCTTGGGCTCGGGCTGGCTTTAATGCAGGCAGGTAAAAAGGTGCAGATGGTTCTCAAAGATGGAATTTCACCCACCTTTCACCATCTTGCAGGCGTTTCGATGGTCAAACGTAAGCTTGAATCTGAATGCGATCTGGTGATCGTTCTTGATTGTTCCGATCTCGCCCGCACAGGCGGAGTGTTGAAAGACCGTAAACCCGATATCAACATCGATCACCATGTCACCAACGAGAATTTTGCCGGGGTGAACCTGGTGGAAGATGGCGCTGTGGCAACNNAGGGCGTTATTGACCGGTATTCTCAGCGATTCGATTGGTTTTCGCACTTCCAATACCACTGCTGAATCGCTGCGCCTGGCAGCGGTCCTGGTGGATAAAGGTGCCAACATCAACGAACTCTACAACAAGGCATTGCTCAGTCGATCGTACGAAGCCACCAAATACTGGGGTTTTGCACTCTCCCGTCTGCAGCGCGAGGGTGGACTGGTGTGGACCTCGCTCACACTCGATGACCGCAAGGCTTCGGGCTATTTCGGCAACGATGATGCCGACCTGACCAACATACTTTCCAGTATCGATTCATTTGAAGTCGCTGTACTTTTTGTTGAGCAATCAGCAGAAAAGACAAAAGTATCATGGAGATCCAGCGGCAACCTGGATATTGCCGAACTGGCGCACCGGCTTGGCGGCGGGGGGCATCCGGCTGCTGCCGGAGCTGAGCTCAGGGGAACCCTCGCTGAAATTCAGGAAAACATCCTTGAAATTACAAAAAATTACCTGAGCCAGTCGAAATCTATGCTATAAATCTAGTAACAGGAATGAAATACCGGGGGATTTTTCACGGAGTGAAGATGATGGATTCAAACGAATCTTTTGACCTCAAGAACGCAATTTCAGGTGTGCTGGTGGTGGACAAACCCACCGGCATGACATCTCATGATGTCGTCCAGGTGATTCGCCGGGGCACCAACATCCGACGCGCCGGGCATACAGGTACACTTGACCCCCGTGCCTCAGGGGTACTGGTTGTGCTCATCGGTCCGGCAGTCCGTTTGAGCGAATATGTTTCTGCGTCTGATAAACGATACCAGGCCGTCATCACGCTTGGAAAAACGACGGATACCTACGATGAAGACGGCAGGATCACTTCCTCATCAGAAGTGAACATCACCGAGGAACAATTTGACGAAGAATTGCAGAAATTCATTGGTGAGATCGAGCAGGTTCCCCCTCCGTATTCAGCTGTGAAAGTCAAAGGCCGCAAAGCCTACGATATGGCACGCAAAGGCGAGGACGTGGAACTTGCCCCACGCATCATCAACGTTTACAGCCTAGAACTTCTGGAATGGGCTCCCCCCGAGGTGGTGATCGATGTTTATTGCTCTTCAGGAACCTACGTACGCTCGCTGGCACATGACCTTGGTGAACGGCTGGGCTGTGGAGCCACCCTCACCGGCTTACGACGGACCAAGAGCGGCCGCTTCACCCTGCGGGATGCAGTTCCGCTGCGCAAGCTCAATGATGCCTTTATTGATGGCACATGGTACCAGTATTTGATCCCTGCGGCTGAAGCCCTTTCAGATTGGCCGACCCTTGAAGTTGACACAGAACAAATGGAAATCCTTCGCCATGGGAATCGGATCCCTGCAGAACCCTCAGCCGGACC
>DNOU01000061.1:4244-4822 GCA_003501835.1 Anaerolineaceae bacterium
ATGAGCGTGGCGTCAAATCTATCCGATTTTTCATTGAAGCAATCCTGGGTAACGATCGGCTCATTTGATGGTGTTCACCTGGGTCATCAATCGCTCATCCGACAGTTGGCAGAAGGAGCCCACCGCGACGGGGCACTGGCGGTGGTGATCACCTTTGATCCGCATCCTGCCGTCTATTTCAAGCGGGTATCCTCTGCAAACTTGCTAACCTCCATCGAAGAACGCGAGAATTTCCTCTGCAGTCTGGGTGTCGACCGTGTGATCACCCTTCGATTTGATGCATCCGTTGCCAATCTCAGCCCGCTTGAATTCATGCAGCAAATGAAGCAGCACCTGGGGATCGTGCACCTCCTGGCAGGGATGGACTTCGCACTTGGCAAGAATCGTGCTGGCACCCTGGAGGTGCTTGAGCAGATCGGTGCCGAAATGGACTGCAGTGTGGATGGAATTCCGCCATTGACAATCGATGGTCAGATCGTTTCCTCCAGTCAGATCAGGCAATTTCTGCAATCGGAACAGTTGGAGCGCGCCAATGCCTGGTTGGGACGTCCCTATCGGCTGGGCGGTCAGGTGGTACA
>DNOU01000061.1:4829-5020 GCA_003501835.1 Anaerolineaceae bacterium
ATTTTTATGGTCATAAACTGGAACTCGATTTTCTGGAATTCTTACGACCTGAAATCAAGTTTCCAAACGCACAAGCCCTGATCGATCAAATCAACCTGGATATACAAAAAGCCCGTGAGGTGCTGACACATGACGCATGAGAGGCAGATCTATCTCCTTGATCCTCGTCAACTGCCGCCAGAGACGATCGC
>DNOU01000061.1:5104-6973 GCA_003501835.1 Anaerolineaceae bacterium
GATGAATTCAAGGATAGCACTTTACGCGAAAGGTACCTGACCTTCAATCAAGCGCTCTTCAATGGCTATGCGCAGTTCATTCCCCGGGTGGTCCGGTTTGCAGCTGAAAGCACAGCCCGCCTGGCGGAGGAATCAGATACCGCCTTCGAGCGTCGTCTTCGTTCCAAAGCCATTGATGTCTGCCGTTACCTGCTTCCCGCTTCCTCGCTGGCGAATGTCGGCATCACCATTAACGCCAGGTCGCTGGAGCATGCCATCAGTAAAATGCTCTCGCACTCATTGTCTGAAGTGCGTGCAATCGGAAGTGAGATCAAAACCGCAGCCAGCGCCTCGATCCCCACCCTCCTTAAATACGCAGAACCTCTTCCCTACCTTGATGCCATGGAGGCGCAGTTTTCTCCCATTTCTCCCCTCATCCTGGGCGAGGCTGTTCCCTGGTTCAAATTGTTGCACTACGACACCGATGCGGTCGATCACCTGCTGGCAGGAGTCTATTACCGCTACAACCCGGATCCCCATACCTCGTATGAATCCTCGCTGCTGACGGTTCAGCAGATGAGCCCCGCCCAAAAGGAGGTTCTGCTGCGTCCACTCCTTAATGACCGGGAACGGCACACGATTCCATTGCGCGAGTTGGAGCATATCACCTTCCAGTTCGAAGCTACTCTCGACCAGGGAGCTTATTATGAGATCAAGCGTCATCGTATGCTCACCCTCACACCGCGCCCCCTGACAACCCACCTGGGATATGCGGTTCCCCGCCTGATCAGCGACGCCGGATTGGGTAACGAATATGCTGAATTTATGAACCAGGCAGAGCAAGTGTATTCAGACCTTGAGGAAACCAGCCCAGAAGCAGCTTCTTACGTGGTTCCCAATGGTTTTAACCGCCGCTTTTTGATCACCCTGAACCTGCGCAGCGCCATGCACTTTATCGCCCTCCGGTCTGAATTGAATGCACACTTTGGTGTACGCCGCCTGGCCTTAAAGCTGGCAGACGAGATCGAGTCTGTCATTCCAGGGATCTGCAGCCTGCTGCCACGGTGCCTCGAAGAGAGTGTTGAATCCATTGAGGACCAATATTTCAGCAAGCTCGAATAAGGAGAGATATGATCCAGGACTCTGAAATTGTCATCAGGCTGCTTCTTTCTGCCTTTCTCGGAATGATCATCGGATTCGAGCGCGAGAGGCAAAATCAACCCGCAGGTTTGCGTACTCATACCATTTTGGCGATCGGTTCGTGCCTGGCGATGACCATGTCCATCAACCTTGCCATGCAATTCAAACCGGTGGTGAGTGGAGATCCTGCCCGCCTGGCTGCACAGGTGATCTCGGGGATTGGCTTTCTGGGGGCTGGCGCCATCCTTCGATACGGCACCACCGTCAAAGGTTTGACCACAGCCACCTCCCTGTGGACCATGGCAATTGTCGGTCTGGCTGTGGGAGCCGGGCATTATTTTGCCGCCATCGCTGCCACTTCTGCATTATTACTCGTTCTGACACTGCTCAACCTCCTCGAAAAAAAGGTCATCCGTTCCTATACCACCCTGCCCGTTACGGTAACGGCACACAACCAACCTGCCCTGGCAAATAACCTGCAATCCATGATGAAATCCCTNNACAGTCACCCTGGTGATCAAAGCCATGGAGGATGAAGGTCTCGAAGACCTCCACCAGGCATTGAGCACCCTGCCCGGCATTACCCAGTACAAGATTAATTGAGTTTTCAGGCTGGCACCGCGGGTCTGAGGGTTGAATATTGTTTCTGGTAAATGAGATTTCTTAAATTTATAAACAAACTCTTGACATCTGCATATTCATGTCTATAATCATTGAAAATTCAATAAGAGGCTGTGAAGAGGACGAGTA
>DNOU01000061.1:7072-7510 GCA_003501835.1 Anaerolineaceae bacterium
CTTAACCGGGGTGGCACCGCGGATTAGAGATCGTCCGTCCCCTTTGTGGGATGGACGTTTTATTTTAACCTTCCGCCAGAAGCGGAACCATTTTTGATCTGAGGAGACAACTATGAACACACAAACGAGATTCCTGCTGGGTGAAACTGATATCCCGCGATTCTGGTACAACATCAACGCAGATTCACCCGTCAAACCCGCGCCCGCTTTCAATCCCATTACCCGCGAACCCGTTACTCCCGATTTTCTTTCAGTTCTTTTCCCCATGGGCTTGATTGAGCAGGAAGTCAGCACTGAACGCTACATCGAGATCCCGGAAGAAGTGCGTGAAGTTTACAAACTCTGGAGACCCACCCCTCTCATCCGGGCATTACGGCTTGAAAAAGCACTGGCAACGCCAGCTCACATCTACTTCAAGTATGAAGGTGTCTCGCCATC
>DNOU01000135.1:0-981 GCA_003501835.1 Anaerolineaceae bacterium
ATGCGTGGCGAGCCTGCGACTGCCGATGATGAACTGATCCCCTTTGACCGGGATTTTGGCACCCATCCCTAGACCAGGTTTTTGGATGAAAGAGATCGCCCTCATTGAACCCATCGATTACCTGGTGATCGGGCATGTCACACAGGATGTCATTCCTGGTAGCTACGCGCTGGGAGGTACGGCAGCGTATTCAGCGTTGACAGCCGCCGCCCTTGGATTGCGCGTGGGTGTGGTCACCGCATGTGCCCCCAACCTGGCGCTCCCCGAACTCGCAGGCATCCAGGTGATCCGTAAAGATTCACCCTGGTCGACCACCTTCGAGAACCGCTACTCTGAAGGGCTTCGGACACAGCACCTGCATCACCGGGCAGTGATGCTCACCCCTGAAGATATTCCAGCCCAGTGGCGGAATACGCCCCTTGTGCATCTGGGTCCAGTCGCGCAGGAGCTCGATCCCGAGTTGGCAGCCGCGTTCCCGCGTTCGTTCGTAGGTGTCACCCCCCAGGGTTGGTTGAGGACCTGGGATGATGACCAAAAGGTTCTCCCCTGCAGGTGGGAGAGCGCCGGGGAGGTGCTCATCCATGCCTCGGCAGCCGTCCTTTCGATCGAGGACGTGAGCGGTAATGAGGACGAGATCCAGGAATTCAGCGAGCATGTTGCCGTGCTCTGCATGACCGAAGGGGTTGACGGATCGCGCATCTACTGGAACCGCGATGTGCGCGCTTTCCGTGCACCCCACCGCGAAGAAGTGGACGCCACAGGTGCCGGTGATATCTTTGCCACTTCCTTCTTTGTCCGGTACATGAAAACCCACGATCCATGGGAATCTGCCCGTTTTGCCACCCTGATCGCCGCGAATTCAGTCACCCGCAAAGCGCTGCAGGGGGTACCCACTGCCGCTGAGATCAAATCCATTTCATCTGAGATTGTGAACGTTTAATCCATGACGCGCATTTATACTTTGGTCAATCAAAAAGGAGG
>DNOU01000135.1:1050-1747 GCA_003501835.1 Anaerolineaceae bacterium
CCGAACATTCTGCATAATCCCAAACTGCACCTCTCCCTGCTGCCCTCTTCACCTTCCCTGGCGGGCGCAGAAGTGGAGCTGATCGAAACGCCGCGCCGTGAATTTCGTCTGCGCGAGATTTTGACTGCCTTCTCCAGCCGTTATGATTACGTTCTGATCGACTGCCCTCCTTCGCTGAGCCTGCTCACGGTTAACGGCCTGCTGGCTGCCCGTGACGGTGTGCTCATCCCCGTCCAGTGCGAATATCTTGCCCTGGAAGGCATCGGTCAGTTGACCCAGACCCTCAATCGCGTGAGGGCGTCCCTGTATCCCGAGCTCAAGATCCGTGGTGTGGTTCTTACCATGTACGACAGCCGCACGAACCTGGCGGCCGATGTGGTGAGTGAAGTGCGTAAGTTTTTCCCCAACCAGGTGATGCAGGCGATCATTCCCCGCAGCATACGCCTGGCTGAAGCCCCATCCTACGGTCTCCCCATTGCCTACTACGCACCTGACTCCACAGCCGCGAAATCTTACGCGGCCCTGGCGCATGAGATCCTGGCTCAGGATGGTGTCTCCATCAAACAACTCGTTCAATAGGCAGGTGGCTATGGCTCGAAAAGGCGGTCTTGGAAAAGGTTTGGATGCGCTCATCCCCGATGAGTTTCTCTCAGGAGAAGAGCCGACAGAAAAGTTCGCTCCGATCTCAATGATCGTC
>DNOU01000135.1:1779-18770 GCA_003501835.1 Anaerolineaceae bacterium
CTTATTGTCAGCCACGACGCTGTCACCGGCCAGTATACGCTCATCGCCGGTGAACGTCGTTTGCGCGCCGCCAAACTGGCCGGGTTGGATTCAGTACCGGTGATCGTCCGCAATGTCACCGAGACCGAGCGCCTGGAGCTGGCACTGATTGAAAACGTTCAACGTGCAGATCTTTCGCCGTTGGAGACCGCAGAAGCCTATCGCCAGCTGGCTGAGGATTTCCATCTCTCACATGACGAAATTTCCGCCCGCGTGGGAAAGAGCCGCGTTTCGGTCACCAATACCCTGCGGCTGCTCAAACTCCCGGCGACCGTGCAGCAGGAGCTCGCAGAAGGCAGGATTTCCGAAGGGCATGCTCGCGCCCTTCTGGCATTGAACTCCACCCAGGCTCAGCTCGCTGTTTTGCAGGCTGTGCTCAGACTTGGCCTGAACGTTCGCCAGACGGAAGAGCTGGTGCGCAAGTACAGCGGTATCAAACCCGAAAAACCATCAGAAAAACCGGTGGACCCCGAGATCAAAGCGATTGAAGAAAGACTCCAGGAAAGCCTGGGAACAAAAGTGGTGCTGCACCATGGAAACAGGGGTGGAACCCTCGTGATCCACTATTATTCAGACGAAGAATTATCCGGTCTTCTCGCGCATATTCTGAAAGAGTGACCATGAAGCTCCTCTACAACGGCAGGTTTTACCGTCCTCATTCCACCGGCAACCCGGTCACTGCCATGATCGTTGGCGGTGATACGATCCTGGCACTCGGATCGGATGACGAGCTTCTGGCCGGAGCTCCGCTTGGGATCAATAAATTGAACCTGGAAGGGAAAACGGTCTGGCCGGGCCTCACGGATTCGCATCTTCATTTGAAGATGTACGGTGATTTCCTCAGCCAGGTGGATTGCGAGACTCCCACTCTCGAGGAATGTCTTGCCAGGGTGGCAGAAAGAACTGCAATAAAGCCAGCCGGCGAATGGATCCTGGGGCACGGCTGGAATCAGAACGTCTGGGAGCACGGCTTTGGCACTGCCAGCAACCTGGACGGGGTATCCACCCTTCATCCCATTTACCTGACCGACAAGGCAGCTCATTCGGGATGGGCGAACAGCCTGGCGATGAAGATCGCTGGTGTGGATTCGCACACCCCTGACCCCGATGGAGGCAGGATCCAAAGAGATAACCAGGGCAACCCCACCGGGATTTTCTTTGAAAATGCTGTTAGGTTGATCGAGGATGCCATTCCTCCTCAAGCCACTGAGCAGGTTCAGAACGCCCTGCTGGCAGCCCAGGATTCGCTGCTGAAGGTTGGGGTCACCAGCGTACACGATTTTGACGGCAGCGAGTGCTTTGCCGCTCTCCAGGCACTGCAAGCGGACCACAAACTGAAGCTGAGGGTCTGCAAAGGCATCCGCCTGGAGGACATGGAGGCCGCCATCCGCATGCAGGTGCACACCGGGTTTGGCAATGACCAGCTCTGGCTGGGCTCGGTCAAGTGTTTTGCCGATGGTGCTCTTGGTCCCCAAACCGCCGCCATGCTGTTGCCCTACGAAGGTACTCAGGATTTCGGCACCCTGCTCCTCACAGCTGACCAGGTCTTTGAAATTGGGATGCAGGCGGTCAAGAATGGCTTAAGCCTTGCCATCCATGCCATTGGCGACGCGGCTACCCATGAGGTATTGAATGGTTTTGGCATGTTGCGTGAATTCGAACGCCGCAATCATTTACCTGCCCTTAATCACCGCATTGAACATCTGCAATTGCTGCACCCGGATGATCTTCTCAAGCCAGAACAGTTGGGCATCACCGCCTCCATGCAGCCGGTGCATGCCACCTCGGACATGTATACCGCCGATCGGCATTGGGGAAACCGCACCCGTTATGCTTACCTGTTCAACACCATGGCGAAAACCGGCGCCAGGGTGGTTTTTGGGTCGGATGCGCCTGTGGAAAGCCCAAATCCTTTCCTGGGGTTGCACGCGGCGGTCACCCGCCGGCGTGCAGATGGCAGTCCTTCTCCTGATGGATGGTATCCAGAGGAGCGTATGACCCTTGAAATGGCACTGGAAGCCTATACCCGCGCCCCTGCTTCGTTATCGGGCAAAGCCGGGAAGCTTGGTGCTTTCATTAGAGGTGCTCAAGCCGACTTGATCGTTTTGGATGCCGATCCTTTTTCCATTCCACCGCAAGAATTGCAAGCCATCACACCCGCGGCCGTCATGGCAGGCGGAGAATGGATCTTTGGTCAGAAATAGAGAGCAAAACCCATGGCGCTTACTCCTGAAATCCTGATTCCCCGACTTGGGGACGTGTTGGTTCAACAGGGACTGCTTAGCAACGAAGATCTCGAAGCCGCCCTTGAGAAACAAAGGGAACTGCGTCAATCCGGACAGGCTCCGTTGATCGGACAATTGCTGGTTGACATGGGCAAGATCGATCGAGCCACCATGGATCAAGCCATCACGATTCAGATCATCCGCTTGCAGCGTGCCCTTCAGGAATCGAATGATTTGCTGGAACAACGTGTTGAAGAACGAACAGCAGCTCTTCAGCGGGCATATGAAAAACTGGCGGAGCTTTCCAAACTCAAAGAAAACTTCATCTCCAATATTTCGCATGAATTGAGGACGCCTCTTACCCACTTAAAGGGTTACCTTGATCTGATGCTGGCAAATGATTTCGGTCCAATCACATTGGAACAAAAAAATGCCCTTGATGTGATGAATCGCGCCACAGATCGCCTGGGGCGGTTGATCGATGACCTGATCCTGTTTTCCACGTCTGAATCCGGCACAATCCATCTGCAAATTCAACCCTTTGACCTGATCCCTCAAGTCAAATCCATCATTCAACAACATTCTGCAGGAGCCAAACGCAAGAATATCAACCTGTGGCTCAGCGCTGACGATCCCTTACCCTGGGTGACTGGAGATCCAGAACGCATCCAGTGGGTAATCAACCAGTTGGTGGAAAACGCCATCAAGTACACCGAAAAGGAAGGTGAAGTATGCATCCGTCTGGTACCTGGAGAAAAAGAAGTATTAATTTCGGTGATGGATTCAGGAATCGGCATCGATCCTGATAAACTGGATGAGATCTTCGAACCTTTTCACCAACTGGACGGGTCATCAACACGCAAACAGGGCGGAACTGGCCTGGGACTTGCACTGGTTAAGAAGATCATCGAAGCCCACAACACGAAAATTGGAGTGTTTTCAACACCAGAAAAGGGTAGCCGGTTCGAATTTCATCTGAAAATGGTGGAACCGGGTTGAAATCCAATCATGTATAATGATTCCATGGAACTGATAGACACCCCGGGGAAAATCTCAAATCAATCCCTGCTTGAACTAGGCCGTATTGCAGCCCAACCTGGCGATTGGAATAGGGTCCTTGATGAATTCGTTCATGCGCTAAGGCACTCCCTTATCTTCGACAATCTCGTACTTTACCAGACTGACTTTGAAAGCGGCCGTCTTGAAGCCATCTATGCGCGTGCCTTGGGCCGTGGACGTTCTGCCGAAGCCGATAGCAACTGGGGTGAAGCCATTGCTGCACAGGTTGCGTCGGAGCAAAAAATATTCCTGGATGATTCCTGTACGAACACCGCTTCTGACCGCTTAAGTTCTCCCTGCCTGTATGGACTTCCCCTGATGCCAGTGGATCGGCTTCCCGGCAGCCTGGTCTTCATTCGATTTGGTGGTCCACATTACGCTGCTGCAGACCAGAAAATTGCTCAATTCGCGTCACAGCAGATCAACACCCTGATCACCCGTAAGCTTGCCAACGACCTCGGAAAGGTCGCGGTTGATCAAAGAAATGCCGCAAAACTGCAGGAAGAGTTCATTCATACCATTTCGCATGAGTTAAGAAGCCCATTGGGATTTATCAAGGGATATGTCACCACGCTCCTGCGGGAAGACATCCAGTGGGATCAAAAAACCCAGATCGATTTTCTAAACATCATTGACCGCGAAACCAATCACCTGGAAGACCTGTTTGATAACCTGTTGGATTCCGCCCGCCTCCAGAGCGGGCAGCTGGTGTTTGATCTCCAGGCAGTGCGTGTGGATTCTCTCATCCGCGACGAGGTGAAGCGCGCCCAACTCAACCACCCTGAAATCGAGGTCAAATTTGAGTTTGAATCCGAAGTTCCGCCCATCCAGGGAGATCCCCGCCGATTGGCGCAGGTCTTCGATAATTTGCTCAGCAACAGTATCAAGTATGCCCCTGGAGCTCCCATAAAATTCGAGATCTTCCACGACTCCCAATGGATGACCATTCGCTATAGCAATGCAGGTCCTGGAATTCCCGAACCTTACCTCTCCAAGATATTCACCCGCTTTTTCCGCACACCCGACCAGGCACTCAAAGCTCACGGAAGCGGCCTGGGGTTGTATATCTGCAAACAGATCATTGAACAACACCAGGGTGAAATCATTATTAATTCACCACCTGAAGGCGGAGTGGTGTTTACGATTACCCTGCCAATGCCTTCTGGAAATGCGTACTGATCAGAGAAGGAGTTGATGCATGGCTACGACGATACTTGTGGTGGATGACGAACCGCTGTACATACACCTGCTTAAAGTCAACCTCGAATCTGAGGGATATGAAATCGAGACCGCACCTGATGGTGAAAAAGCATTGGAGATGGTTTCACGCCACCTGCCGGATTTGATCATCCTGGATGTGATGATGCCCCGTATGGATGGCATCACCGCCTGCATCCGCATCCGTCAATTTTCAACCGTCCCCATCATCCTCCTCACTGCATTGGGTGAGGAACACGACCGTGTCAATGGGTTAAACATCGGGGCGGATGATTATGTAGTTAAACCATTTTCTGCCACCGAACTGGTTGCCCGGGTTCGGGCTGTGCTTCGCCGTACACAAATAAGAGCTGCGTCCGAGACCAACAAGATCTTCACCCATGGAAATCTAAAAATCGACCTGGCACGCGCTGAAGTCTTTAAAGGTGAAAAGCAGGTTTTTCTCTCGGCTACTGAATACAAACTGCTCTTGCACTTTGCCCATCACCTCGGTCAGGTGCTCACAGCTGAAGAACTGCTTGAAGCCACGTGGGGAGCCACGTACCGCTCTGAGAAGGAGATCCTATGGGTGAGCATCGCCCGGCTCCGGCAA
This sequence comes from Anaerolineaceae bacterium, assembly GCA_003501835.1. Taxonomy (GTDB): domain Bacteria; phylum Chloroflexota; class Anaerolineae; order Anaerolineales; family Anaerolineaceae; genus UBA6107. The sequence goes on from DNOU01000135.1 coordinate 6,913, forward strand.
AAATTGGAAGATAATCCTCACTCACCGGTACACATTGTCACCCGGACTGGAATGGGATATCAAATGCCAGTGGTGAACTGACCAACCAGTTGAGCCAATATTAAACAAGCTAATGTATAATTCTTTTGAAGGGTATTCAAGGGATCTCAGGATGAGGTGACCATGGAAGGCAAATTACTGACCATTCGCTCCAAAAAGATCGGCATCTGCCTGAAAGATAAGAGGATGAAAGCCCGCAAGTCCAGCGAAGATGCAGCCTCTGCCCTGGGTATTCCTGTAGAAAAATACAATGCCATGGAGTTGGGCGATGCATCGCCTTCTTTTCCTCAGTTGGAAACGCTGGCGCTGTTTTACGATGTTCCGTTTGATTCATTGATCGAATGGCAATACCAGGATGATTCCAGGTCAATGGTAGATCTTTCCGTTATGAATAAATTGGTCTCACTGCGTGAACACGTGGTGGCAGCGTATTTGACAAAAGCACGGCAGGACAAACAGATGGATGCGAATTCTCTCTGCCAGAAGGTTGGGATTCCATTGGAAGATTTGCAGCGTTATGAACATGCTGAAAAACCCATCCCCTACCCGCTGCTTAAAGAAATCGCCGCCGAGCTCGAACTCGACCTGCCGATGCTGCATTCACCACACCTCACCTCAAGCAAACAGGAGGAAAAACCAACTTCCCCTCCGCAGGAATTTAACGAACTGCCTGCGGAATTGGTTGACTTCATCAACAAACCCATCAACCGCCCATATCTGGAGCTCGCGAAGAAATTGAGCGAAATGAGCGTAGACAAACTGCGAAACATTGCAGAGAGCCTCTTGGAGATCACCTACTAGGTCTTATATGAGCGAAGATTACCAAGCACTTTCAAGTACCGGAATGAAATATTTCCATAAGAAAGACTATGTCCTGGCAGCTGATTATTTTTCAAGGGCAGCTGAAGGGGCAAAAGCCAGCCAGCAGGATGTGGATGAGGCAGAAATCCGTAATAATTTGAGTGTAACCCACTTGATGGCAGGGAATGCTCATGAAGCCTACGAAGCCGCATTGGGCACCGATAAGGTGTTTTCAGCCCATGAGGATTTCAAGCGCCAGGCAATGGCACTGGGAAATATCGCCCAGGCTTTGGAAGAGTTGAAAGACTATCCGCAGGCTCTCAGCGTTTATGAAGAAGCCATTGCATTGCTCAAGGGTCGCAATTTTAACGAAATACGTTCCGTGCTCTTAAGGCGGAAATCCGCAGTTCAGAGAAAGATGGGCGACACCTACCAGGCAGTGGCTTCCCTGGATACATCAATTGATGAAAAACCACGGCAAAATCTGAACGACAGGTTCCTCAAACAGTTTTTGGATCGGATATTCCTTCGCAAGAAAGCCTAAGACTGTCAGATGACTGATAACCGCATTATCCGTCCTGCAGTTCTTTCTGATATTCCCGATGTCTCTTCATTTTTAACCTCCGCAAGGTATATTCACCGTCATCTCGATTGGCGAACGCCCCTGGACTGGATTGGTCACCAGCCATTCACCATTATGCTGGAATCGGAACGCATCGTCGGGCTCCTGGCTTATCCCGAAGACCCCCCGGGCGTTTCCTGGATCCGCTGTTTTGCCACTGCCCCGGGTGTGCTTCCTTCAAAGATCTGGGGGAATCTCTTTGAAGAAACTCTGAAGATGGAGGAAACCCAAAAAGCTGTAATTTGTGCACTGGGATTGCAGGAATGGTTTGCATCACTTCTTCTGGCAAACAATTTCATTCACTTTCAGGATATCGTCGTCCTTCTCTGGAACCGCAAATTGAATCCAGTTCCCCCGCTCGCAGCCGGGTTTGTGATCCGTCCAATGGTTGAAGGCGACGTCGAAGATGTCGCCAGTGTCGACCAGAAAGCCTTTGAGGCTCTATGGGTCAATTCTGCTGAGACGCTGCGGCTCGCCTTCCAGCAAGCGGATTTTTCAGAGGTACTCGAATGTCAGGGTGAGATTGTGGGATATCAGATCAGCACCTCCAACCAGTTTTCCGCCCACCTGGCAAGGCTGGCCGTGCATCCCGATTTTCAACGTCACGGACTGGGCTCCAACCTGGTGAATTCGATCTTCCAGCATTACCTGGAGAAAAATATCCGCCAGGTGACCGTGAATACGCAGCGCAACAATTATTCATCACTCACACTTTATAAAAAAATGGGATTTGAAGTGACGCACGAACACTACCCGATTTTGGTCTATAATCGTTGACTTCATTGCGGGCTTCAATCTCTGGACAGACTCTCTTATTGATGAGAAAATTGATCAAAATTTGGAGGTATCATGGCAAAAACCGTCTCGAACAAGAAAAGGAATGAAGCTCGGAGAAGGAGAAATAACCTGACAGTCATCTTGATCATCGCAGCATTTGCCATTGTAGTGGTCGGTATGATTATCATTTCACAGTCAAATGGCCAGGTGGATGTCACTCTGCCCAATCTCCCGGCCAAACCTCAGCCAAGCGGAATGAACCTGGGCGACCCCAACGCCCCCGTTAAAGTGGTTGAATTTGCCGACTTTCAGTGCGTAGTTTGTCACGAATACTGGTTAAAAATGGAATCCTCAATACTTGACACCTATGTGGCAACAGGAAAGGTGTACTACACCTTTGCCAATTTTGCCTTTTTCGGAAAGGAATCATCCGATGCAGCCGCAGCAGCATACTGTGCGAATGATCAGGGTAAGTTTTGGGAATATCATGATGTAATCTTCGCGAACTATAAAGGCGAGAACGTGGGTGGTTTCGTCCCCAAAAACCTGAAAGCCTTTGCAGAAAGTTTGGGACTGGATATGACAACATTCAACTCTTGCTTTGACAGCGGAAAATATGCTCAAAAAGTGATCGATGATGCCGCGTATGCCCGTTCGCAAAATGTCACGGGGACTCCTTCATTCCTGGTCAACGGAAAGTTGGTCTATGCCAATGATCTTGCTGCCACCATCGAAGCTGCCCTGGCAGGAAAATAAACTCCGTTTAATTGAAAAACAAAGCTGGCGCGCAGGCGCCAGTTTTTTGTTTCCCACATTGGGCTCACGCTAAAACAGGGAAATGATGTAAACGATCAGAGGCGCCAGAATCAATGCAGGAAGCAAGCTCACTGTTCGAATTTTCTTGATTTCCAGCAGTCCGCTGATGGCAATACCCACCAGGATCACCCCTCCAACCGCTGAAAGCTCATTCATCATGGCAGCGGTGGTAAAGGTTTGCATCTGTGCAGCCAACAGAGTGATCGCTCCCTGGTAGATCAACACCAGGGGGGCTGAAAACAACACCCCCACCCCCAGGCTTGAGGCAAATGCCATGGAAGTCAATCCGTCAAGTATCGACTTGACCGCAAGTGTATTGAAATTACCCGTCAGGCCATCTTCAATTGAACCCAATATTGCCATCGGCCCAACACAAAAGATCAGCGATGCTGCAAGGAATCCCTTGATGAACCTCTCTTGTTGTTCTGAACCGTTCGCGTGATTGAATTGATGCTCCAATTTTGCCCCCAGCTGAGTCAATCCTTCCTCCAGGTGCATCCACTCTCCAAGCAATGTTCCAATCACCAAAGCGCCCAAAACGATCAACGAATTCTGAGTCTTCAGGAACATGGACACCCCGTAGACCAGGGTGAACAAACCGAGCGCAGTGATAAGCGTTTGCTTAAGCTTTGCACTGAGCTTTGATCCCAGTAAAAGACCCAATCCACCGCCCACCAGGATTGCGCCGGTGTTCAAAAGCGTTCCCGTCATCAGGCTTTCCCTTTGGCTGGAATAACCGCTTTGCCCTGTTTTTGCACAGTGAAGATTTCAAGGACAAACATCAGGGAAGAAAGACGATTCAGATACATGATCAGGGCGGGGTTTTCAAGCAGTTTTTGCTTCTGCATCGTCGCCATACGCCGCTCTGCGCGCCGCACGATCGTTCGGGTCACCGATACCTGGGCACTTAATTCATTTTCTCCGGGAAGAATGAACCCTGAAGGCATTTTCACCTGGTTCGCCATTCTCTCGATTTGTCCTTCAAGCCATTTCACATGAGAATCGTCAATGACACGGAATTTGGCGGCGTTGAGTTTGTCCGCGGCAGTCTCCGCCATGATGTGATAAAGGTCCCGCTGGATTTGGGCGATCATTTCACGCTCAGAGGCACTACGAATTTTTGCCCTTATTACACCACATTGCGCTGAGCATTCATCGAGGGTGCCCAATGTCTCCATTCGAATGTCATCTTTGTCCAGGCGGCCTTCGCCCAGGAAACCGGTCGTGCCATCGTCACCTTTGCGTGTAAAGAATTCAGCCATTCAAGCACCTATCCTCTGGGTTTTGCATAAAGAAACCAGAATTGGTCTCGAGGGAACGACGGAGCAATGCTCTCCGCCCACAGGAAATCACCTGGTTCAATCCATCTCCTCAATTGGCTGTCAAGCGCATCGATCGAAAAATGCTGGTTTTCGTTTTCCAGGACCTCACTCAAAAGGATTTCGATGATCGCTCTCAGCCTTGCAACCACCTCATACCCGCCCTTATCCAATTCCTCAACCAGGGTTTTATACTGATTTATCCGGGCATGCAGCTCAGCTTCCGTCTTTTTATGCCATGCAACCGGACGTTCGGCTCTCGCCTTATCCACCAATCTGCTGGCAGATTTCAATTCCCCTGGGTATTCATTTGCATTCATTGCAGCAACCTTTCGCTGCGTGAGCAGCAGGTTGCCAATCGTGAGAGGTTGCGAATCGGTTTTGAGTGGCCAGAAAAGCACAGGGGATGCCAGGTAATCTGCCAAATCTTCAGACGCTTTTTTGAAGAACTCCTGATCTTCTGTGCCTGCTGCCATGGACGATCCTTATTTAGACGGCGGCGTTTCGGTGGTGTCGGTTGTCCGTTTGGCAACCAGGTACCACGAAGTAATCGAATCAAACCTGTAGCTGGTGTCAATGAGGGGACCAATCGTCGCCCCCTGCACCTGACGATTGATGCCGTAATTGTAGACCGGGTAATACAGGGGGAGCGCAGGAAGCTCCTGGGCAAAGATCGCCTGAAAATTGTGATACAGGCGGGTTCGTTCAGTCAAATCAGTGGTGGTACGTGCCTGTTCCAGGATATCGGAAACAACGCGGTTATCCCATTGTGAGTAATTCTGACCGCTTGCGATCTCGCTGCGATCCCAAAACGGATATGGATCAGGGTCAGGGGTGCTGGAAAGGTTTAAATCCACCAGGGCTGCCTGGTATCCTCTCGATGAAAGTTTCTCACTGACGAACAAATCCCCGGGAATTGGTTCGAGGGTCACATCGGCGCCCAATGCCTGCCAGCCTTTCTGGATCATCTCGGCAATCGCTTTGTGCGTCTCGTCCTCAGGATAGGAGAAAACGAATTTGAGCGTCGTATCCCCATTCTTCCGTACAGTGCTACCTTCTTCGGTGATCACGTAGCCTTCTTCTTTGAGGATCAAGGCTGCCTGCGCAGGGTCGTATTCAGTATCAGTCAGGGAAGACAGATAAGCCCATGATTCAGGGAAAATGACGCCATTTGCCCGGATTCCCTGCCCGTTGAGGACCTTGTTGATGATCGCCTGGCGGTCAATTCCCATGTAAAGCGCCTTGCGGATATTTTCATTTTGAAAGAATTTCACCGCTTCATCGTTCAGGTTCAGCAGCACCATGCTGATTTCCGGGAGCCTGCTGGTGTAAAGGGAAAGGCTTGGATCGGCGAGAGCCGCTGGCAGGACGTCCAGCGTGATCTGGCTCACTCCCTGCACCAGGCCATCCTGGTATGCTTTGAAAGCTGAAGCACTGTCAGGATAGTATTTGAAGACAATCTGGCTGATGTAGGGAGCATTGCCTGCATAATCTTTGAACGCATCCAACGTGATTCCGGTGATGACGTTGTTTTCAGATTCAATGCTAGTGACCTTGTACGGTCCGCTGCCAATTGGGTTCAAATTGAATGGCGAATTAACGATCTGATCGATCGATTGATCACCCAGGATGTGTTCAGGAAGCAGACCAAAGCTCAGGTAATCAATAAAAGGTGCATAGGCCTCGGGGAGAACGAATTGCATGTGGGTATCATCCAGGGTCACCACCTTCACGGCATCCCAAAAGGATTTGACATCTGCAGAGATCACATCACCCCCGCTGCGCATCATCCCCACGGTAAAAGCAACATCTGAGGTGGTGATTGTGTGACCATCGTGCCATTTCAAATCCTTCTTGAGGGTGACGTTATAGATCGTCCCGTCTCCTGAGACATTCCAGCTTTCGGCCAGGTCGGCAACGGGCAAGCCCCGGGAATCAAAACGGATCAAGCCTGAAAAGATCAATCGGTCGATGTCCATATCCGATTGGTTATTGCGGTCGAGCAGCGGATTCAGGCGTTTGAACTGTCCCACCAGTGCTTCGGTATAAACCCCTCCCTTGGTGGGATTGGCAGTGGAAGGGACGACTCCCCCGCCGCCTCTTTCAAGCAGCAGGAGTATCCCAACGATCAAACCCGTCAGGAAAATTATGGTCAGTTGCCATCGGAATTTTTTCATAGTTTTTTAAGTGGAAAGGCGACTCCCTTCTTCAAGGAAGTCGCCCTCGATTTCTGGGATTGAATATCTCCAAATCCAGGGAATACCTTACTTGCCGATGATCACAGCAGCCAAGGTCAAAATGAAAAACAACGCCGAAAGGATGATCGTCACCCAGAAAAGGGTTTTTTCAATCCCACGGCGGGCGGAAAATACACCACCTGTATCGGTATTTGTTAAGCCACCCAGACCAATGCCTTTGTTTTGTAGAATCACGCTGACAATGAGAGCAACTGAAGTTATAATCAATGCGATATTAATAAAATTAGTCAAGGAAAACCTCCTGGATTGAATAACATCCAAAATTATACCATACTCCCAAATTCGTCAACCCATGAGTGAAATTGTCGCCAGTCTTCACAACCATACCCTGTATTCTGACGGAAGCGCACCCCACTTCCGGCTCTTCGATGAAGCGATTTCAGCAGGGATTGATGTTCTGATCACCACAGACCACAATGTGCTTGTCCGTGAAGCAGACCAGTATTACCATAAAGACAGCAGGCACCTGCTGTTTCTGGCTGCCGAAGAAATACATGACCAGGACCGTGAACCGCAGAAGAACCATATGCTGGTTATTGGCGCCAGAAAAGAACTGGCGCAATTTGCTCATTCACCTCAGCTCTTGATCAATGAAGCCAGCGCTGCCGGCGCAGCCACCTTCCTCGCTCATCCCAACGAATCCGAACTGCCCATGGTTCACGAACCTGATATTTCCTGGGTCGATTGGGACATTGCTGGATTTACCGGCTTGGAGATCTGGAATCACTTCAGCGAGTTCAAAGATGCCGCCAGGGATTTCTGGAAGATGCTGTTTTTCGCCTTTTTCCCTGAGCATTATCCTCGAGGACCCCGTCCAGAAACTCTTGCCATGTGGGATGAACTGCTTTCTTCCGGTCAAAAAGTGGCAGCTGTGGGCGGTGCTGATGCCCATGCCATTCAATTCAGCTGGTCAATCCTGCACAAAGTTATCTTTCCATACAAGTTTCATTTTTCCAGTGTCAATACCCACCTGGTGGTCGGGGAGGAATTCACTTTTGATCTCGACCATGATCGTGACATGGTTATTCAGGCATTGAAAAATGGCTCTGCGTTTGTGGGTTACGACCTGCCGGCATCCACACGCGGATTCAGGTTCACTGCCGAGACGGATTCCTCCAGGGTGAGCATGGGGGAAACGATTTCCATTGAAAATGGTGCGACGATTCGCATCCACCTCCCCCTCCCGGTAAAGGCAAGGCTCATTCGCAACGGAAAAGTGATCAATCAGTGGGAGGGAACCTCAAACCTGGTGACCACAGCCCATGAAAGCGGCGCTTACCGGGTGGAATGCACCATTGAATATCACGGCATGGAAAGAGGTTGGATCTTCTCCAACCCCATTTACATTGAAAAACAGGAAAAAAAGCATGGCAGTCTCCAATAATGTCACCCGCATGCTCGATTCCAGGAAGGTGGCATACACTGCGCTTGAATTGCCCGAGGAGAAGCTTGGAGCGATCGAAACTGCCGAAATTCTCAATGTGCCGGCAAACCTGGTGTACAAGACCATCATTATCACCCGCAGCAAGGGGAAGCCCGTATGTTGCGTCGTCCCCGGAGACAGTGAAGTGGATTTAAAGGCGGTGTCCACTTTCCTGGGCGAGAAGAAGGTTCACGTTCCCACACAGGCAGAAGCCGAACAATTGACCGGGCTCCAGGCTGGCGGAATTTCACCTCTCGCATTGATCAACAAGGGATTCCAGGTAATCCTGGATGATTCAGCGTTGAACCATGATGAAATTCACATCTCCGGCGGTCAGCGCGGGTTGAACATCCGAATGAAGGCTTCAGATATCATCCGCTTGACCAATGCCAGGGTTGCGACGATCTCTTTGNNTTGTAAGCTGCCGGATCCTCTTCGGCTGCGCCGCTTAGCGAACCTGCCCGAACAATGATCCCCTTTTTATCGAGCTCCCGTATTAAACTATCACCGCGTACCTCACGCTTTGCCTGTGAACGGCTCTTTATCCTGCCAGCACCGTGGCATGCAGAACCAAACGAAACCTGCATGCTCTTTTGGGTGCCTGCAAGCACCCAGGAAGCTGTGCCCATGCTGCCGGGGATGAGCACCGGCTGACCTGTGGATGAAAATTCCGCAGGAAGCTCGGGGTTCCCCGGGCCAAATGCCCGGGTGGCGCCTTTGCGGTGCACACACAGGTTCTCCTTGCGGCCGGCAATTTCATGGGTCTCCATCTTGCCAATGTTATGCGCCACATCGTATACCAGTTGAAGATGCCGGTTACGAGAACTTCCTGCAAGCACTTTCTCGAAGACTTCCCGGCATCCGTTTGCCAGCAACTGGCGGTTGACAAAGGCAAAATTGGCTGCGGCCCGCATGGCTGTTAAGTAATGCTCCGCCTCAGGGGATTTTAAAGGCGCACATACCAGCTCCCGATCCATCACCTTGAGATTGTACTTATGAATCGCAGATTGAAAATCAAGTACGTAATCTGTGCAAATCTGGTGACCGAATCCCCGCGATCCGCAATGGATTTGCACCACCAGGCAATCCTTGAACAACCCATAGGAACTGGCGGTGGATTCGGAAAAGATCTCTTCCACATAATCCACTTCCAGAAAGTGGTTCCCTGCACCAAGCGTCCCGAGTTGATGGGCACCCCGCTCCATTGCCCTACGGCTGACTGCATCCATGTTTGCCCCCGATAAACATCCAGCGCCTTCAGTGCGACGCAAATCAGCATCGGTCGCCAAGCCTTTCTTGTGAGCCCAGCGGACCCCCTCCATGCAAACATGTTCAAAATCCTGTTTGGAAAGGGCCAACCGGCTGGTTGCACCCACGCCGCTTGGGCTCGCCAGGTCCAGGGCAATTGCCAGTTGGTCCAACTTATCTTTCACTTCCATCCGGTGCACCTGCGAAGCCAGGAGTCTGACCCCGCAATTAATGTCGTATCCAATTCCGCCAGGTGAAACAACCCCGTCGTTCATCCGCATCGCAGCCACGGCTCCAATGGGAAATCCATATCCCTGGTGCACATCCGGCATGATCACCACCGCATCTTCCACGCCCGGCAAACAGGCTACATTCATCGCCTGACTGAAGGAAACATCTCCCAGCGCATGTTGGATGATCTTCCTTGTCGCAATAATACGAACTGGCACCTGCGTTTCTGCAAGAGTACCCGCAGGGATTACCCATTCGAATTCCGAGTGCTGCTGTACATCATATTGCGATCTCATCCCGGTACCCTCAAAGATCAAAAACGATGATCGTCTCAAATCCAGACTCATTTCGGGTGATGTTCATCTGCGAGAATGTTACCGCTTTGATATTTTCCACTTTATGGGTGATGGGAGAAAGAGCAAGATCTGCTTGAAGCCAATGATCATCGAAACGAATGGTCGAAGCATATGACGCAAGGTTTTCCGATTCTGCCAAAATTAACAATTCATTCAGGAACATGACCAACAGAGATTCTGAATCCGGTCCCCGAAGTGAAAGATTCTGATGCTTGGCAGATCCGAACACTTTCACCTGCATGGTGAAATACATGGCATTTGCAGCCTGTTGAAAGAGTTCTTCCAAAGTTCCTGCTGAAACGCGAAAAGCGCTCTCGCCAATATGATCCAGCTCTTCAAATGGCATGATCCATCTCGATAAATCCAGGTAATTTTCTTTCTCCTCTTTGATTATAATAAGATCATATGGCAAATCCAATCGACCTCATTGAAAGCAAGATCAAGGAAATTATCGAGAGCAGTGTTTTGCTGTTCCCCTGGATGGACGAGCACGCAATTTCGGTCCACCGGTTGGTGGAGGCGTTTCAAACATTCATCAATAATCGCGATGAGTCTTCCGGAGAACTGCCAGCACAATTTGTGATCTATATGAATCCCACCGAGTGCTCCAGGTGGAAATCGCAAGCAGAATGGGAATCTGCCATCTCTCATACGCTCATTGACACTGCAAGAGAGGTCGGTCTTAAATTCGACCGCCCTCTATCCATTCAATTGATACCCAGCAGCGCACTGAATTATTACGAGGTACAGATTGACAGAAGCGTGGAAACGGTTGACCCGGGACTCACAAACGCGGTTCCGGTGGAGATTCACGAACCCATAGAGAAAAAGGGGGGGGCTCAACCATCACAGGCAGGATTGATCCTCGAGAATGAAAAAATCTACTCCCTCAATCGGGCAGTGACCAATATCGGTCGGCGCAGTACCAACCACCTGGTCGTAAGTGATCTGCGGGTCTCGCGCAATCACGCTCAGGTACGCCTGGTCAATGGCCGATACATGATCTTTGACGCAGGTTCAACAGGCGGCACATACATCAACGGTGAACGGATACAGCAATCCACCCTCCGTCCGGGCGATGTCATTTCCCTGGCTGGTGTTAAACTGATCTTCGTGGTAGATGAACGTGATGATGAAACCAATCCAATCAGGACCGACACACGACCGTCGTAAAGCGCAGGGGTTGTGATCATGCTTCCTTTCCTGGTCCTCATTTTCCGTTTCCTGGCTACAGCTGCCCTGTTCGGTTTCCTGGGATGGGCTTTGTACACCCTGTGGAGAGACCTCCGGTTTCACAGCCAGATGGTTACAACACAAAAGGTTCCTCCCATCAGCCTGAGCCTGCCAAATGACCCCGAAGAGAGCCGCAAGACTTTTGTTAACACAGATATCGTCGTCGGGCGGGATAATTCCTGTGATTTCCAAATTTCGGATGAAACCGTTTCAGCAAGGCATGCGCGCTTGAATTATCGTTACCTGCAATGGTGGGTTGAGGATCTGCAATCGACAAATGGCACCTATCTGAATGATGAGAAGATTGAAACGTCCACCATCATTATCAATGGGGATGAAATTCGCCTCGGTCAGGTCGTGGTACTGATTGAAATTCAACCCCCCGAATCTTAAGGAGGAGCAATGTTAAATGAAACCCCTGTTCTTGCAGTGATCGGAGGGTCAGGATTGTATGATTTTTCCTCCCTTGAAAAAGTGGAAACCATTTTTCCTGACACCCCATTTGGCAAGCCGAGTGCCCCCATCACCCTGGGTACACTCTCAGGTAAGCGGGTCGCATTTCTTGCAAGGCACGGCATCGGTCATACCCTTTCACCCAGCGAAGTACCTTATCGCGCAAATATCTTTGCCCTGAAGACCCTTGGCGTAGAACGCATTATCAGCGTCAGTGCCTGTGGTTCGCTTCGGGAGGACTTTGCACCGGGCGAGATCGTGATTCCGGATCAGCTTTTTGAT
>DNOU01000135.1:18891-23149 GCA_003501835.1 Anaerolineaceae bacterium
CTCATTGGCATGACCACTGCACCCGAAGCCTTCCTGGCGCGGGAGGCTGAGATCTGTTACGCCGTGATGGCACATGTGACAGATTACGATGTCTGGCATGCACATGAAGAGGATGTGACTGTGGATATCGTGGTCAATACATTGAAAAAGAACACGGATGTTGCCCAGCGCACTATTCAAAAGCTCGTGGAAAATCTGCGGGAGGATTCCACCTGCAATTGCCAGAACGCTCTGGAGAACGCCTTCATTACTCATAAAGATGCCATGTCACCTGCCACCATTAAAAAGTTGGGACCCCTGGTCAACAGATATCTCAAGTGAACCTCACCTTTCCAGCTTACGAGACGCCGAATAACAAGACCCAGAAACGCCTTCTGGGTCTGGCGGCGCTGTTCCTCTTCTTCAGTTGCGTGGTCCTGACGTTTTCCCCGGCGATTCGTTTTCATCAATGGACCGGAGCAGTTCGTTGGGAACAATGGGTTGGTTTTGGTGTCTGGTTGGCAGGATTTTCTATCCTGTACAGAGGTCTCAATCGCTACCTTCCAGACAGCGATCCTTATCTGCTGCCTGTGGTCAGTCTGCTCAGCGGTTGGGGGTTGATCACCATTTTCAGGCTCAACCCTGCTGTCGGCTTTCGACAGACGGTCTGGTTATCCGCCTGCATTGCTGGTTTGGTGTTTGGCATTCGTTTCCAACAGTTGCTTCCTCTCCTCCGCCGTTACAAATACGTCTGGCTGACCAGCGCTCTTGTGCTCACGGTGCTCACCCTTTTTCTTGGCACCTATCCTGGCGGGACAGGAACGGGTCCAGGATTATGGTTGGAGATGTTTGGCATTTACCTCCAGCCATCTGAGTTTCTCAAACTGGTACTGATCATTTACCTCGCCGCCTATCTTGCTGATAGTCTTCCCGTCCGCTTCAGCATCATGCAATTGCTCGCACCCACCCTGGTTGTGGCGGGGGCATCCATCGCCATCCTGGTAGCACAACGCGATCTCGGTACAGCATCCATCTTTATCATCCTGTACACCATCGTCGTGTATGTCGCGTCTGGCAGACGGCGTGTCCTACTGATCAGCTTCCTGGTCATCATTGCAGCTTTGATCGCCGGGTACTCGATTTTCGACGTGATCAAGATCCGCATCGAAGCCTGGATCAATCCATGGCTGGATCCATCTGGAAAATCTTACCAGATCGTTCAATCACTGATGTCCCTTGCCAATGGGGAGCTTTTCGGACGCGGTTTGGGCCTTGGCAGCCCGGGTGTTGTACCGGTTGCCCAATCTGACTTCATCTTCTCCTCAATCGTTGAGGAAACGGGGTTGTTTGGTGCTGTCGGGTTGCTGATCCTCATGGCCATCCTCACCATTCGGGGAATTGAGATCGCCCTGCATGCCAAGAATCATTATCACCGCTTCCTGGCTTTGGGAATCACCAGCTCTTACATCGTTCAGGCTGGCTTGATCATCGGCGGGAATATCCGTCTTTTTCCATTGACCGGGGTCACCCTCCCGTTCGTCTCGTATGGTGGTTCTTCCCTGGTGGTTTCATTTTTCTCATTGCTATTGATGTTGATGATCAGCGATCAGGCTGAAGATCAGCCTGCCGCATTGGAGCAGCGGCGACCTTACACGCTGCTGGGGGCAGTGTTCCTTGCCGGACTGATTTTGGTGGCATTGTTGACCGGCTGGTGGTCGATGATCCGCTCCAGCAGCCTGCTTGCCCGAAGCGATAATCCCCGCAGGGCAATTTCCGATTCCTACGTTCTTCGCGGCAGAATCGTGGATCGTAACAACTCTGTCCTATCTGAATCCGTGGGTGAGATTGGGAGCTACAAAAGGGTCTTGAATCTTCCTTCGCTCAGTGCCACGGTGGGATACTCGAACCCGGATTATGGTCAAACCGGCATTGAATACAGTATGGATAGTTATCTGCGCGGTGTTTCAGGCAATTCTTCCACCACCGTCTGGCTGGACAGGCTGCTTTATGGGCAATATCCCCCCGGGCTGGATATCCGCGTCAGTCTCGATTCAAGCCTGCAAACGAAAGCGGATGAGCTGCTCAAGGGTCAGAAAGGCGCGATTGTTCTGCTCAATGCTGCCACCGGTGAAGTTCTCGCCTCAGCAACAGCACCCACCTTTGATGCCAACAGGCTGGATACTCAATGGCAAACCTGGATGCAGGATGAGAATGCCCCACTGCTTAACAGGGTGACGCAGGGGCAATATCCAGCCGGATCTGCCATATCTGTATTTCTTTACGCCAGTGCTCTGAGCAGTGGACTACCGGTGGAACAATCTTCATTGAGCCAACTTGAATTGAAGCAATGTGCTGTCTCGCCAGGAGCAGGCACTGATTTTGCCTCTCTGGTAACTGCCGGCTGCCCGATTGCGATAGAAAAACTGGCTCCCGCCATTCAACCCACGGTCCTATGGAACTTGATGTCGCAATTGGGGTTTTTCAGCAAACCGGATATCAAGGTCGAGACTGCAGACGCTGGATCACTCAATTACCCGATCGAAACTTCTGTCCTGATCAACAACCCCTTAACATGGCGGGTCTCTCCTTTGCAAATGGTCCGGGCAGCGGCTGCCATTTCAAATGCGGGAAAGGTACCGCCAACAGTCCTTGTGACCGCATACAAAGATCCATTGAATGAATGGATCGCTCTTCCCGATCTTCCCCGCACTGTGCAGTTGAGCCAGTTTTCAGCCAGCGAGGCTGCCGATCAGCTCTCCATAACGTCTTTTCCCGGCTGGGAAACCCTGGCAAAAGTCAAAGACAACCAGCAAACCATCTACTGGTACCTGGCGGGCACCACCGCCAACTGGCAGGCGTCTCCTCTTGCACTGGTGGTACTTCTTGAAAACGCCACCCCTGAACTCACCCGCTCCATCGGTCAGCAAATGTTCCTTTATTCCGTGAGACCCTTCGGCAATTAAAAACTTCCCGGGTAGCCGGGAAGTTTTTCTTCTCATTGAACCAGGCGGAGAAAATGACGCTTTCCCACTTGAAGCACCCCTGGTGTTTGTAACACCATGGCTGAGTCACTGAGGACATCGCCCTCAAATTTCACGCCCCGTTGATCGATCAACCTGCGCGCTTCGTTCTTGCTTTTTGCCAGACCTGCGGAAACGAGCAATTCAGAGATGGAGAGCGTCGGATCCAGTTTGAATTCTGCGATTTCTTCAGGAACGCCTCCTTTTTGGAATGTCTCGACAAAGCTCTTTTGAGCGTTCTCCGCCTCTGCCCGACCGTAAAATGCCGTCACAATTTCGAAAGCCAGGCGCATCTTGGCGTCACGTGGATGCAGGCTGCCCTCTTTCACCCCATTCTCAATTGCCGCAATTTCCGGAGGGGTGAGAGGAGTCACCAATCTGAAGAACTGCCCCATGGCGCTGTCTGGAATGCTCATCACTTTGCCATACATGTCGATGGCATCAGTGTTGATGGGAATGTGATTTCCCAACGACTTGCTCATCTTGACCACGCCATCGGTGCCAGGCAGAATTCCCAGGATCAGGGCAATGTTGGGCTGCTCCCCAAGCGAAGTCATGATCTTTCGGGCAGCCGTCATGATGTTGAACAATTGATCCGTGCCTCCGATTTGAACATCGGCTTTCAAGGCATAGGCATCGTACCCCTGCATCAGCGAATAGAATGTCTCATGCAGGTAGATTGCGTCGCCTTTTTCCCAGCGCAGCTTGAAATTTTCACGGGTCATAAACTGTTGCACTGTGAAATTGGATGCAAGATGGATCAGCTGCTCGAAGGTCAGCTTTGAAAGCCATTCGGCATTGAACCGCACTGAGGTCTTTTCACGGTCCAAAATGCGAAAAGCCTGCTCTGCATAGGTCATGGCATTCTTCTGCACAGTCTCTTGTGAAAGCTGCGGACGCAAGACGTCTTTGTCCGACGGATCCCCGATGAGGGATGTGTAATTGCCCACCAGAAAAGTCACCTCGTGACCCAGTTCCTGAAACTGGCGCATCTTTCGCATTGGAACGGTGTGACCCAGGTGGAGATCGGTGGTACGGGGGTCGAAACCGCAATAAACGCGCAAAGGACGTCCTTCCTTTTGACATGTGATCAACCGTGAGCGCAGTTCGTCAGCCATGTTCTTTTTGAGCTGCTCGTCGCCATATTCGGTGCCCTGCATCAAATATTCGACTTGTTCATTAATGTTCATTGCGGCTTCCTTATTTAGATTTTTGGGAAAAGAATGGCTTGATTATACCAATCCTGGTCATTCCTCAAG
>DNOU01000018.1:0-4107 GCA_003501835.1 Anaerolineaceae bacterium
AGATTTCTTCCACCCGGGCTTCGATGATGTTTACGAGTTCGCGACGTTCAACCTTGGTACTTTGTTCAGAGCCGAAAGTAATCACATTGAAAGACTCGTCCTCACGGATATCTTCGAGGACGGCATAACCGTGCTTAAGTTTGACTTCTTCTGCCACCTCAAGGGGCAAGCGCAGTCCCTGGGCGACATCAGATGTCACCATGTCACCGCCAATTCCAAGCACATTGGCGTGGAAAACATCCCCTTTGACGTAAATTGCCACGCTTGTGGTGCCGGCACCCAGGTCAATGACTGCCACGCCCATCTCGCGTTCGGTTTCTGAAAGGATGCTCTCACCAGAGGCAAGGGGATTAAGCACAAACTGAGAAACATCGATGCCCGCCATTGAAATGCACTGGCGCAGATTTTCCATTGAAGAGGCAGCACTGGTGATAATGTGGGCTTCGACTTCCATACGGAAACCGTGCATCCCCACCGGTTGGCGGATGCCTTCCTGCCCATCCACACTGAAACCTCGCTGAATTACATGCACGATTTCACGGTTGTGGGGGACGGCGATAGCCTGGGCAGAATCCAGCGCGCGATAGACATCTTCCTGGTCAATCACGCGTCCGGAGATGCCGACCGCACCCTTGCTAATGGTGGATGAAACCTGCATTCCTGCCAGGTTAACGATGGCCGAGTTAATCTCAAAGCCGGAAGTTCTCTCAGCTTTCTCGATCGAACGGGCAATACACTCAGAGGCAGCGGTGATATCGGTCACGATCCCTTTGCGGATGCCCCTGGTGGGTTCAATACCCACACCCAGGATGCGCAGGTTGCTGCCATTCTCAACTCTGGCTACCAGGCTGCAAACTTTTGCAGTCCCAACATCTAATCCAACAACAATCGGTTCTTCTTCCATAATTAAGGCTCCAAACGATAATAAGGTGCGTGTAGAAATTCCATGCTGATAAAAACTGGTTGCAAGTTTCTATCCAGAATTGTCTCTACAATCTTGGCGTACTCAAGCAGTTTCATGTCGATATTTTCATCGTCATTGCCAAAGAAAACTTGCCAGCCGTGGGGATCAACCCAACCCAGCCCGTTCTTTTTGTCGTACAACATAAGGCTTTCTGCAGGCTTGATGCCATTCAGTTTCTGAACTGTGCTTACAAAGGCAGGGTCCACCAACGGCGGGGTTTCGTCATTTTCCGCTGTGCTATCTCCCAACTGGAGTTGAGGTTCCACCCATCCCAGGGGGTGGGGCGGTTCACTGTTGGCGTAGACGCGGATGGGCAGTGTGGCTTCCCCGCGCACTGTGAAGGCGTAACCATCCTGGTCGATCCAGTAGACGATTTCCTCATCCTTCAGCCACAGCAGGGCTGGGATGCGTTCCTGGATGACGATCTCGATAGCGGCTGGCATCTTTACCTTCACTTCAGCTGCTTTGATGTCCGGGAATGCTTCCAGGATCTGGCTCTCGATTTGGCTGGGTATGACGCTGATGATTGATTCACCCTGAAGGTCAAGTTTTTGGCTTACTTCTTCAGCAGGAATGCGTATGCCGCCGCTCAGATTTACCTGATCCACCGCGAAAACGGTTGAAGTTCCCATCATGAACAGCAGGACGAGCATTCCGACAGCGATCAGACCTGAGAGCAAACGCCAGCTAAGATGGAACCTGGGCAAGGCGGGCAGGCGAACTTCGCTGCCTGGCGTCCCGGTGGGCATGTAAACGCGACTGCGGTTGCGCGTAGCAGCTGAGCTGGTGTATTGGGTACTGGTATATGATCGGCGCGAGACAACCCTCGAGGCGTTCTGGGCATCTCTGGAGACGCGCACTGAAGGGTTGCTCGGGATAGGTTTGCGCCGCACCGGTTCGATCTTCCGGCGGGCTCGCACCTCATCTGCCCTGGTTGTTCTTTTGGAACCGCTCGCCATCTTACTCCTCAAACTTCCTGACGGTCTCATCCTGTTCAGCTTTACGCTCAAGCGCCAGCTCAATCAGCCGATTTACGAGTTCTGTATAGCTCAGCCCTGAGTGGAGCCATAATTTTGGGTACATGCTGATTTCTGTGAAACCTGGCATGGTGTTTATTTCGTTGAAGTAGACTTCGCCGCTGACTTTATCGATCAGGAAGTCCACCCGTGCCAAGCCTGCACCATCGACTGCCTTGAACGCCTCGATGGCATATTGCTGCAGCAGAGCTGTCTGGGCTTCTGGCAGGGGGGCTGGAATGGCAACCTCGGGGTCTCCGGACTGATATTTATCCTTGTAGGTGTAGAACTCATCACCCGGAACGATCTCCCCGGGCCCGGTGCACTGCGCCTCGGTGTTTCCGAGCACACTGATCTCGATCTCCCTGGGGCTAATGCCGCGTTCCACCAGGATGCGGCGATCAAACCTGGCTGCCAACTGCAGCGCTTTGGTAAGTTCCTCACGGTTGCGGGCTTTGCTGATGCCCACCGAGGAACCGAGATTGGCTGGCTTGACAAACAGTGGGTAAGGCGCAACTTTCTCAGCTAATTCAATGGCTCCCAGTAAATCCGCCTGGATTTCACGGCGGGATAAAACTGCATATTCCAAGACTGGAACACCGATTGATCGCATGACATGCTTGCAGACAGCTTTGTCCATCGCCACGGACGAGCCGAGCACACCCGCGCCAACATAAGCGCAGTTCTGGATCTCGAACAGACCTTGGATGGTTCCATCCTCCCCGAATGTTCCATGCAGGACAGGGAAAATTACGTCAATCGGGGTGATGCTCTCAAGGTGGTTTCCTTCGCGGGTGTACAAGTATGGCTTGCCGCCATAGCTGAGGATCAGCGCTTCCTGGAGTAATTCGAAACTGCCATCACGAAATGCTTGGTGCGCGTTTGCACCGTGGAGCCAAAGCCCTTCGGTCGTGATGCCAACTTGGAAGACCTGGTATTTGGTTTCATCCAGGGCGGCAAGCACAGATTGCGCCGAGCGCAGTGAGACTGCGTGTTCGCCAGAGCGTCCGCCAAAGATCAACACGAGATTCAGCTTATCAGTCATCTTCAAATTCACCCAGCAATTCGATCTCAAGTTTGAGACTGACATCAAATTGCTCTTTCACAGTTTTTTGTGCCAGGCGGATCAGCCTGTAGTAATCCTGCGCGGTCGCCTCGCCATCGTTGAGAATAAAATTGGCGTGTACCGTGCTGATGGAAGCATGCCCTGAAGCAACCCCTTTCATTCCGGCGGCTTCCAGCAAACGTCCAGCATAGTCGCCTTTCGGATTTTTGAAAGTTGACCCAAAGGAAGGGCCGACAGGTTGAGTCTGGCGTCTTTTTGCTGTTAATTCTTCCAGCAACCGCTGGGTAACTTCCTTTTCTACTTTCGTTCCAAAGAAGCTGGCGTTCAAAATTACGATCTCTTCGCGATTGCGCTTGAACCTGCTTGAGCGGTATCGGAAGCCCATCCCCTCGCTGTCGAGGCTTTGCTCACCTTCGTTTTTGGTAATGACCTGTGCCGCGATCATGCACGTGGAGATATCCGTGCCGTGCGCGCCGGCGTTGCCATAAACCGCTCCGCCGACCGTCCCGGGAATGCTATTAGCCCACTCAAAGCCAGAAACACCACGCAGGCTTGCCTGGCGTGAAACCGCGCCCAGGTTTGCTCCGCCTTCAGCGAAGATAAGCGCTTGTTCGCTCTTGGTGTCGATGCGCACATTGTGACAGCGGTTGTGCACCATCACGCCCTTGAATCCGGAATCGCTAACCAACATATTTGAGCCACTACCCAGAATTCGGAACGGTACGTCCAGTTCCCATAAGATCTTGACCGTGCGGCGCATCTCATCGGCGGTATAAACCGAAATCATTCCGCTGGCAGGTCCTCCCACGCGAGTGGTGGTGTAGTTTGCCATGCGCACGTTTTCCTGCAGTTTTTCGCTAAACAGGGCTTGTAGTTTTCGCAGCGGCAGCTCAGTCATTCTGCCTCCTTGCGTCCAATCTCTGGCAAAGCATTTGGGCAAACTCAGGACCCTTTCCAGCTGAAAAAACGATCACCACGTTTAGCCCATTGGCTTGTTCCGCTACAAAATCGGCTGCTTCAGCAAATCCTGCGAAGCAGGACGCCTTCGAACCCGGAATATC
>DNOU01000018.1:4135-5164 GCA_003501835.1 Anaerolineaceae bacterium
TAATCATTGATCACCACGGTATCTCCACTGTGGCAGACCTGGTCGAAACGGCGCTCGGTGCCTTTGAAATTGGCAAGACTTTCTCGTGCTCCGGCGGGGTTTATGCCTGATTGGTGGAGCACAGCCAGTGTTCCGGCAGCATTGAGAAGATTATGCCGACCAGGAATTTTGAGGCGAAAATCACCCAAATTTTGTTGAGAGGGTGTATGGATCAGGCTGAAGTCATAACCATCACCATTCCAGTGCGGATTTTCAACCCGGTAAGTGCATTCCGGGCTGTAGCCATAAGTCAGGAGTTTTATATCCTCGAAATCTTCCTGCGCGAGGAGCTTGCGTATGCCTTCATCTTCGGTGCAGGCGATCACCGTTCCACCTGGCTGGGTGCGGCGGATAAAGGCTGCAAAAGCCTGGTTGTAAGCATCTGGAGTGGTGAAAAAGTCGGGATGGTCGTATTCCACATTGGTCAGCAGGCTGATCGTTGGGCTCAAACCCAGGAACATATGGTCATACTCATCAGCTTCGATCACGAACAGGTCACTTGAGCCGGCATGCGCGTTGGTGCCCAGCGGACGAATTTGCGCCCCAAGGATGAAGGTTGGATCCATGTCCACACCAAGCAGCATCGTCACCAGCATGGCTGTGCAGGTGGTTTTGCCGTGAGAGCCGGCAACCGCAAGCGTTTGATATCCAGCGGTCAGATTTGGCAGAAATTCATTGCGCTTAAGCACCGGGATTCCCTTTTCGCGAGCGGCAAGGACTTCGGGGTCATCGTCACGCACGGCTGAGGAACGCACAATAAGATCCGCTTTGAGAGCCAATTCGGGACTATGCCCAATGAGGGTGTAGGCGCCTTTGGCCGTGACGGCATCGAAGTAGCGTGAAGCAGACTTATCAGTACCGCTGACCTGCCAGCCTTTTTCAAGCAGCAGCAGGGCGATGGCTGATATGCCCGTTCCCCCAATCCCGATGAAATGCACTTTACTCATCAAATCATCACTCCAATAACGATTAAAACCGCGATCGCAATCG
>DNOU01000136.1 GCA_003501835.1 Anaerolineaceae bacterium
ATTCCGCCGTCGGAACGCGAAAAACTGGAATCGACCATTTTCAAACAAAGCCTTGACTCGGTTTGGAACGAGTGTGTGAAATTCTTCAGCGAGCGCGATCCCAGGCAGATCGAAAGAGCCAATCAAAAGCCAAAAGATAAAATGGCACTCATTTTCCGCTGGTATTTGGGACTCTCCTCCCGCTGGGCAAGCACTGGAGCAGAAGGCCGTGAGATGGATTATCAAATCTGGTGTGGACCTTCGATGGGGGCCTTCAATGATTGGGTCCGTGGAACCTACCTGGAAAGTCCTGAGAACCGCTGCGTGGCGGATGTTTCGATGCATTTGTTGAAAGGGGCTGCTTTCTTGTGGAGAGTCCGCATGCTGGAGGCGCAGGGAGTACGCATTGCCAGTGAACTTATCCGGTATTCCCCCCATGAGCGATTGTTGTAAGGTTCACAATTGAACGAATCTGACGGGCAGGTGTCCTGTGACACAGATTGTCAGAACAAATTCATCATCCCTGCGCCAGTACAGGCGCAGGTCTTTATCAATAAGATCCGTTGTGAATCCGAAAGAATTCCACCCCGGTGATGATATGATTGAACTGCCTGGTTGGATGTTGATCCTTCGGGTATCCACAGTCAATCCAAGTGATAACGCTTTCAGAATCGCTTCCTTTGCACTCCAGATTATATTGGCCAGAAATGGATGATCTGCTGGTGGACACAGGTTGAGTTGATGGATTTCGTCAACGGTAAAAAAGTCCTGAATGAAGTCCAAAGATCTTTTTTCAACCAATTCCAGGTCAACACCCAGGAGATCCTTTTCATCAGCGTATGCGCAAAAAACATGCCTGTTTGAATGGCTGAGCGAGATACTCTCGTTGAGGCGGAGGTCATTATCGATCAGCAAACAGGGTGCACCATTCTCCAATTTGAGGATTTGAATTTCACTCAGCTCGCGGCCGGCTAGTTCTGCATGAACGGCCTGGAGCAGCCGTTTCAATGCCAGGCGACCGGCCAGCCATTCGCTGCGTCTCTTTTCGATGCGCAGCGAGTTCAGATATTCACGCTCCTGTTCACCCAGAAGCGAGTTGAGCTCACGTGGTTTCGTCTTTGTGAACTCTTGATCAATCGATGAAAACGACCAGAAAACCGTCATGGTGGCTTTCTCCCCGGGAAACCTGGTTTCCCGGGGAGAAATTCATTTATTCACTGGCTGCTGCAGCCAACTTTTTCAAAGGGTTCACCAATTGTTCATCAGCCTTGTACGGCAGCGCAACGGTCCGGTAGTCCGTTAACTCCAGGAAAACGTTCCCTTTCGCATCCACAACCCTGGCATCAAATGAATATCTCTCGCCCTCCCGGCGGGGTTTGACTTCAGCGTAAATGGCGAGACCATTCAGCGGTTGTTTGAAAAGCTTGAGTGTTCCAACGCTTTGAGGCAGCGCCAGTGTTCCACTTGCTCCTGCCTCATACAGCCCTGCCGTCTGAAAGCACATTTCGATGAGCAGGGGGGTGGCGAACCGGGAGGGTTCATGGTCAGCGATTTGAATCGATTCCTTGTTGAACTTGCCCAACAACATTCCATGGCTCGCCTGTGCGGATTCCAATACCTGGAATGAAGGTCCGTGGAAATAGAGTTTGTAGATGTCCTTTGCGGTCACCAGATTCTTTTCATTCCATTGTGGTGGTTCGACCATCTCTTGCTCCCCATGCTCTCCTGGAAGGAGGTACACGTTTCCGGTGAAGTGCAGAAAGTGCTCCACCCCGCCATTCCTGCGTGTGATGTCTGATTCCAGGGTGGCTTCGACTTTGATGCCTTCGCCGGTTCGGAAAGCCACAGCGTTCCATTGTACAGTCCGTGCATGATCACCATAGAATTTGAATGGGGCAAGGAACTGGACATTTTCCAAACGGTCCACTTCAAACAATCCGTTGTTTGAACCAAGCACCGAGGCAATGTGCCTGGAAGCTATTGAAAAACCTTCAATTCCGATGACTCCAGGCAGGACCGGGATGCCGTTGATCTTGTGATCCTGCAGATACAATTCCTGGGTTGGATCCAGTTCAACTTCCAACCGAACACCATGTTCGGTGCTGAAGCCTGTCAGACGACTGGACATCTTGTAAATGGGTTGACCGGATCGCAGTGCTGCGTTGGCCGAATCCACATCCAGGCCGCAATTGTCCTCGCAGGTTGCGCTGAGCAATCCAAGTGAGCCGGCGACGACAAATTCTCCTGATAGTCCAAATTCAAGGGCTTTTCTCACCATCGGCGCAGCGGATGATGGTTTGAGCATCTCTATTCCAGCCCGTTCCATCAACCTTG
This sequence comes from Anaerolineaceae bacterium, assembly GCA_003501835.1. Taxonomy (GTDB): domain Bacteria; phylum Chloroflexota; class Anaerolineae; order Anaerolineales; family Anaerolineaceae; genus UBA6107. The sequence goes on from DNOU01000136.1 coordinate 2,314, forward strand.
GGATGTTCCCCCGGCTTGCCATTCCCACCTCGTCCCAGGCGCCCCAATCGATGGAGATGGCTTTCATACCAGGATATTGACCGGGGAGCCAGACCGCGAATTTTGAAAGCATGTCATTGGCAGCACTGTAATCCGTTTGACCAGAATTGCCAAAGCGGCCAGCCAGTGAAGAGAAGAAGACCACCGAACGCGGCAGGAGATTGGCCTTTTCAAGCGCCCTGAACGTCAGGTAGAAGCCATCTGCCTTTACCGCAACCGTTTGCTCCGTTTCCTCAGCGGATTTGCTTTCGATCTTCCGACTTTTTTCCATGCCGGCCGCGTGGATGAAATAATCCACATGGTCTGTTGATTTTTTGATTTGCCCGATCGCAGCATCAACCGCATCCTGATTTGTGACATCACAAAGAATGTAGCTGGCGCTGCCTCCCAGGGATTGTATGGCATCGATCATTTCAAGAGTGGCTGCAACCCGTTCCATCGCCATGATGTGCTGGTCAAGCTGAACAGGAGTGGCTTTTTCGCCCTTTTCCTGCAGCTGCTTCTGCAGTTTCTTCCGGTAGGCGTTGCGGTCGGATTTCAATGCTTGAAAATCCGGGTCATCTCTTAAAGGTAGTTGGCTGCGTCCCAACAGGAAGAACGATCCATGAGTTGCCCTGGTTAGATCAAGCAGAACAGGTGCCATGATTCC
>DNOU01000047.1 GCA_003501835.1 Anaerolineaceae bacterium
CCCAGATCTGAACCGCATTGCCCTCTGCCACCGCCAGCAGCTTGCCATCTGGAGAGAATGCCAGGGCGGTCGCAGGGTTATCCAGTACCAGAGCTCGAATGAAGGCACCGCTTTCCCTGTTCCAGAGGTAAATGATGGGCTTGTAAATCCCGTCGTGGGTCTTTCCAGCGGCACTTGCCAGCATGGTGCCGTCCGGAGAGAGCGCAAAGTCGCTGACAGAATCTTCATGGTCAAAACGGGGGCCAAGGGCACCGCTGGAAGTATCCTGCACCTGCAGGGTGCCGCGGGCGTGCCAGACGATCCACTGGTTGTTGCCGGCAAACCCTGCATCAAATACCGGAGCGGCGGTTTCAAACCCGGTCAACAGATTGAGTTCCCCGCCATTTTCCATATCGAACAGCTTGACCTTCCATTCCTCCTGGGCTGTCAGGGCTAATGTTTTGCCGTCCGGCGAAAATGAGCCATATTCGGTCGCAAACCCGGGTGAAATTTCCCGGTAAGTCTTGCCTGATCCCCCATCGATCAGAGCAACTGAGCTGCTGTCACTCGAAAGCACCGCCAGGGTGGTTCCGTCTGACGATGCTGCCAGGATTCGTTCCCCACTGGGTGCCGCCCAAAAGTACCCCGGGGCGAGCATGGGAATTGCCAGACTGGCTGCACCAAAGACCTGCTGGCCGCTCTCGCTGGAATTTTGGCTGAGCAGGGTGATGGATTGACTATCCTGTGCCCAGGTCATGGCCTGAATGTTGCTGTTGGCCGATCGGGCAACTGCCTGCAGGTGGGTTGCATTGTTGGCGGTAATGTCCTCTCTGATGGATACGCTGGTTTCAGTGGGTGGGATGGCTGTGGCTACCACGGGTGATGTGGATGTGGGTAAGGTTTCGGCGGAAGGAGAAGGCAGTGGTGTGACTTCGGGAAGAGTGCAGCTGGCAAGAGCCAGGACAAGGCAAAGGATCATAGATGTTCTGAGAAATGTATTCACAGCATGGGTCCTTTCCGACAGGGGGGACTGTCAAAGTGAATTATACACATCCATCAGTTGAGGAGTTCGTTGAGTTGCTCTTCGCCCCAGTTGATTGACTGGTCTCTGGCACTGTCAAACAGTGAGGCGACCCATTGCTTCAAAACTGCTTTTTGGTTGTTTGCCAGCCGCCTCATGGATTGCCCGAACTCAATCTGAACCAATTCGATCGTATTTTGGACATTCTGCTCAATCCCCACCGTCAGAGATGCAGTCTTCCCAATCAGCACGACCGGGCGTTCATTTACCAGCATCAGGGCATTCCCATTCTCATCCACATTGATCTCGGTGCCGCCTGAAAGATCAAAGGAAGCTGCATCCACTGGAAAGGCTTTGAGAGAGCGGACTTCCAGGTTGGCGAGGGTGACCGGGGCTGCAGTATCCCCTTCGATGGATCTCCAAACGATAATGATCACCTGGTCGCCTTTTTCGAAGCGGTACTCAAAGATTGTGCCGTTTCTCCCCTGCACCTCGCCAAGAGGTTTGGCGTTGACCAGCAGCGTTTCAAGGTTCAGGAGCGAGGTTTCGGCAGCCCCTTCACTGCCGGGATTCATTGACCAGAATACGGTGGGGATGCCGTTCTGTGCCAGGAGAGGGACGGTGGATCTTGTGAGCAGGTCAGCCGCGAGTTGATCCTGCGAAATATTTCGAGAAGAAATTAACCCCGCAAGTTCATCTCCAGAGAAGCCAGGCAGGCTGACCCTGATCTGCTTGCCTCCCAACTGGCGGATGAGATCCTGAACCACCCGGGTTTCCCCTGCCAGGCTGGTATCGCTGGTTCCCAAAGAAGCAGCACATTCAGGTGTGACGGCGCCCTGCGCTTCAGGTGAAAGGGTGCCGCGCTCGGGAGAGAAGTCGATCCCATCCAGGACGTTCCAGGCTTTTGAGCCGTGCAGTTCGAGTAGAAAGGTGAGTGGGTTCACGGCACATCCCGGGGAGGTGAATCCCACCAGTGTGCCGGTCCAAACTTCGGCACCTGGGTCCTTTTCCTTGATCACCGCGCTGGCAGTTTTGACCAATCTGCCATAAAACTCAGGGTCGGGTCTGAGGGTGGTGCGGTTGTTTTGAGGATACAGGAAGGGACTGAGACCCGTGTAAGTGTTGATCTGTGAGCCAATTTCCCAGTCCTGTATTTGATCACCATAGCGCTCTACTGCCTCCTGGACAAAGGCTGCCCAGCGCAGCAACAGCTGGGTCTGGTCCACAGGATTCTCGATATTGGAGACCAGGTAGATTGGTCCCCCGGTGAGCACTCCGATGATCTTCCTATTTGCGGCAGCAAGGGAGGAAATTTTCAGGTCCGGTCCGCTGACGCCAACCCAGTTGTACTCCCCCTGCGCAATCTCAATCTGGCTCCAGTCCAGCGTTACCCGCACCACAAGCGTGGGATCCTCGGGGAAGCGTGCGAGTGCGGTCTGGCTGGTATCAAATGAAGGCATTGCGGCACCCGTCAGATCCACGCCGAATGAATCCACACGATGGGTGGCAACCGGTGCGAAGGAGGAAAACATTAACAAGCCAACACCCGCAATGAATCCAACAGGCAGGAATCTGCGGAACAGGTGAAAAAGGATATCCATGGGCTGATTTCTCCAGGATCATGGGTTGCAAGAACAGAGCCATTCGAATTTCGGGCGGGTTGGAGAGGATCAAGTATTTATCGCGAGTCGTCTTCTTGAGATGGACACGGATGGGAAGACGAGGTCTTGAACCCTGAAGAGGATTGGCAGACTGTAACCCATCAATGACCTCCACTTGACATCGCCGGGTCTCCCGTCCAAAATGAAAGGATCAACACGCCTGGAGGTTTCCATGTCTGAAAAACCCACCTTTGACATTCTTCTTTTGCTGGCACGACCGGCTGCGGGTAAAAGCGAGATCATCCACTACCTTGAAAACACCCCCCTTTCTGAGCGGCAAAGCCGTTTCCATGTGGGCGAACTGGCAGAGATTGACGATTTTCCCATGCTTTGGACCTGGTTCGAAGAAGATGCACTCCTGGAAAAGATGGGATTTCCGCGGCTGCACACTGATGCCAAGGGCTATTTTTTGCATCCGTACCTGTGGGACCTGTTGATCGAACGCATGGGATTGGAGTTTATCAAACAGCAGCGCGACCTGCCCGGGTTTGCGGACCAATACACCACCCTGGTTGAATTCAGCCGCGGCAGCGAGCACGGTGGCTACGCCAGTGCCTTTGCCCATCTCAGCCACGAGATTCTCAGCCGGGCGGCGATCCTGTATGTGAATGTGTCGTGGGAAGAATCGCTGCGGAAAAACCGCAAGCGTGCCAATCCCGACAAGCCTGACAGCATCCTGGAACATTCGCTGCCAGATGACAAGCTGGAGCGCCTGTACAGGGAAATTGACTGGCCGCAGGTAAGCGCCGGGGATTCCAACTTTCTCCACATCCAGGGATTCAGGGTACCTTACGTGGTTTTCGATAATGCTGACGACGTGACCAGCGGCCAGGGTGAAGCCCTGGGTCAACGATTGGAGCAGGTATTAGACGGGTTGTGGATGCTTTACCGTTCGGGGGGATGAAATAGCGGGTTCAGGAACTCGATCTCGGGCAGGATACCCTTGCGAGGCGCAGGGATGATCACCTGCACACAGCGCGGGATGACCTTGATCTCCACCGGTGTGCTGCCAATGATATCGCCATCTGCCTGGACCACCGCAGGTGAAGTAGAGGAAATGCGGATTTCCTGGCAGCCCGGAAAGATGCGCACAATGGGGGTTTGCTTTTCGCGCTTAATGAATACCCGCCATACCAGGTCTGGAAAATCCAGGATGGTGCGTGCCCGCACCACGAACACATCCGCTTTGCCGTCATCGGGGTGGATTTCCAGCAATTCCTCCAGATGGCGCAGACCGATCAGTCCGTAATTGGCGACCACGATCTCGGAAGCCCGGACCTTGTACGGAACACCGTCAACGACCAGGTTGTACCGTTTGAGCTTCAGACCGAAGAGCTGTGAGATCACATTTCCAAAATAAGCGAAGACGCCAAACCGGCGTTTTTCCTGACGACCGGTATTTTGGATCATCGCCACGGAAAAGCCGATCGTCAGGTTCATGGCATGGGTGCGGGTTCCCACCTGCATCAGGTCAAGCGTGGTCAACTGGTGTTCGCCCAGAATCAGCGCCAGGGCACGGTTGAGGTTCAGCGGGATCAACAGGTGGCGTGCAATGGCATTCCAGGTGCCTGAAGGCAGGATCCCCAGCGGTATGGAGGAATTGGCCAGTCCGGCGGCGACACCAGAGATCGTACCATCTCCTCCCGCGGCAATGACCAGATCATATCCATCTTTGATCTGATTTACCAGCTCGGAAAGATTTTCGTCGCTTGTCGTGCGGTGATAATCCGATTTCCACCCCATGCTTTCTATTTCTCGTTGGACAAGTCGCTCAAGCAGTTCTGGATTTCCGACGCCTGAAACCGGATTGTGTATGACCAGCACTTTCTTTCCTCGATTGGAATCCATGCCATTCACCGCCTATGGGCTGATGCTTTAATCATAATACATATCCGGGTTGGAAAAGGCGCACCAACCCGCCGAGTCAGAAAGTGCGTTGCTGAAAATAATCTCCCAGGATCGGCTGAATTTCTGCTGGCTGGGTCTTCTTCAGGATGACATGAGGCGTCCTGTGCCAGTCGGCACAAGACTGCAGCGCTCCGGCAAGGTCCATGTAAAGCTCATTTGTAGTTTCCTCACCAGGTTCCAGATGGATCGAACGCACCTCAAAATCCCCATTTTGTCGGTGCGCCTTGGCATCCACCCGCCCCAGCAATCGACCGCGGTGCAGGATGGGAAGGGTATAGTAGCCGTAGATGCGCTTGTGCTGCGGTTGATAAACCTCGATGGTATAGTCAAACCCAAAGAGCTGTTTCGTCCGTTTTCGATCCCAGATGAGTGCATCAAACGGCGAGAGCAGGGTGGTGTGGTGCGGTTCCAGCTTCCCCTGGCTGGCTGCTTCGATCATCGGCAGAGCCTCAGGCGCAGCCAGGGCAGTTTCAGTCATTCCTTCGATTCCAACCTCGACGATCCTGCCCTGATCCTTAAGCTCCTTCAGCATTCTCGCAACATCCCGCCGGGGCAACCGAAAATAATCTGCCACCCACGANNCTCGCAGGGTTTTCAGGCAAAAGAAAGCCAGGGTCTCCTCCAGAGACGGGGCATCGAGGTCATTCCAATCAGGTAGAATGCGCTCGCGCAGGTCGTACACACGCTGAAAACGTTCGCGACGCGATACCATCAGATCACCCCGGGCAAACCAGTATTCCAGAGCCACCTTTTCGATCTTCCAGTCCCACCAGGTGCCTTTTTTCCCGTCCTGCCGCTTGAAAGTGGCTGATTTGACCTCCCCATTTTGCTGGATATGCTGCAGCACCCGGTCGCAATCTTCTTTATGGAGTGAGTACCATTCTTTCGAGAAATAATTCCGCCATCCAGCCAGGCACAGCCTTCTGTAATAGGGGAAATCCTCCATGGGTAGAAAACAGGCGGCGTGAGACCAGTATTCAAAGATCCTCCGGCTGCCGAGAAGATCATCCAGCCATTCAGGATCATAATCTCCCAACCGGCTCCACAATGAAAGATAGGGGCTGCGCGCCACCACATTGATGGTGTCAATCTGCAATGCGCCCATCTGGCGAATTGCAGACAGGACATTTTCGCGGGTGGGATGAGGAGGCGGGGATTTGATGAGATTCTGGGCTTGCAGCATCACCATTCGAGCCTGGGGGAGGGTCAATGTGAGCATTCGTGGCAACTCCATTCAGAAAATAAGTTCTATTATACTATAGAACAGGTTGAAATTCCATTTAGATGTCCACTTGTAACCGATTTGTAACCGGCGTTTGATATGATGGGCTTATCCACTGTGAAAGTACACCGCACTGCACATTTTTGTGTTTTACACTGATGTTCATTAATTGAAGGAGGGGTCATGCGTCTGAATGGGAAAGTGGCAATGATCACCGGAGGAGCCGCCGGGATTGGGAAAGCCACAGCGCAGGTCTTTGCCAGGGAAGGGGCAAAGGTCGTCATTTGTGATGTTTCTGAGGCTCTGGGGCAGGAAGTGGTCAAAACCCTGGGACCCGATGCCCAGTTTAACAAGGTGGATGTCACCAACCGTGCTGAAGTGCAGCAGTGGGCTGAGCAAGTGGCGGCTCGCTTTGGAAGGATCGACATCCTGGTCAACAACGCCGGCATCACCCGCGATGGGCAGTTCGTTAAAATGAAGGACGGCGAGCTTGTCAAACAGATGAGTGAAGAAGCTTTCGACCTGGTGGTTTCAGTGAACCTGAAAGGCGTTTTCAATTGCACCCAGGCAGTCGCTCCATTCATGATCAAACAAAACAGCGGCGTGATCCTGAACGCTTCTTCAGTGGTAGGATTGTACGGCAACTTTGGTCAGACCAACTATGTTGCAACCAA
>DNOU01000128.1:0-2459 GCA_003501835.1 Anaerolineaceae bacterium
GAGACCTTCGATAATGATGCCGAGATCACCTCACGTGAGTTGGATCTCGTCCTTACCTCCCGGGGGGTGGCAAAAGGTCAACGCATTCCCATGGCAGGTATTCCGTATCACGCTGTTGAAAATTACCTTTCCCGTTTGATCGAAAAAGGGTACCACGTTGCCATTTGCGAACAGGTGGGCGATCAACCCGCCCGCGGTCTCTTTCCCAGGGAGGTTGTACGCGTGGTTACCCCGGGCACGGTAATTGAACCCGGTCTTCTCAAGGGGGACCAGAATAACTACCTGGCAGCGGTGATCATCAAGGAAAATCGCGCCGGGATTGCATTTACCGATATCACCACCGGCGAATTTGCTGCCACTGAATTGGATGGTGAGGATATTTACAGTGAAACGCGGGCGGAGATCTCCCGTTTGAACCCCGCGGAGCTGCTGCTTCCAGAGAATCTAAGGATCGGCAGTTCGTTACAGGTCCATGTCACCACTCTGCCCGAATGGCGTTTCGAATGGTCACGCTGTAACGAAACCCTCAAACGCCAATTTCAGGTAGCCGCCCTGGATGGTTTTGGCTTGCAAGGCTATCCTCTTGCGGTGATCGCTGCCGGGGTTGTCCTCCAATATGTCAGGGAAACCCAGCCAGACGCCCTGGGATTGATCAGCACCATCCAGACATACAGCACCAGCGATTTCATGGTCCTGGATGCCGCCACCCGCCGAAATCTTGAACTGACCGAGACCATCCGCAAAGGCGAGGTGCAAGGTTCCCTTCTCCATGCACTCGACAAAACCATCAGTCCGATGGGTCATCGACAAATTCGCCAATGGATCAGCAAACCTTTGCTGGATATCCCTGCAATACAATTCAGACAGAAGAAAGTGGAAGCCTTCCTTGCAGATGGGTTGCTGCGGGCAGATTTTCGTGCCAGGTTAAAAGCCATCGCCGATCTGGAGCGTTTTACCACCCGTGTAGTATCGGGCAGTGCATTGCCCCGGGAGCTGGTTTCCATTCGCACGAGCCTTGAATTGCTGCCAGATTTAATCCAGCTCATTGCAAAAGCCAATGGTTCTTTGAATGATCTGATGCCGAATCTCGATCCCTGCTCTGATGTGCTTGAGTTGCTCGAGAGGGCAATTGTGGAAGAGCCTCCAGCCACACTTGCCAACACGGGTATCATCCGCTCCGGGTATTCAAGCGAGTTGGATACCGTGATCGAAGCTTCACGGCATGCCCGCGAGTGGATCTCCAACCTGGAGGCAGTGGAGCGCGAGCGCACGGGTATCAAAACACTCAAGGTGGGTTACAACAAGGTGTTTGGCTATTACATCGAGATCACCCATGCCAGCGCCGCACAGGCACCGCAGGAATACATCCGCAAACAAACGCTGGTGAATGCTGAACGCTACATCACCCCTGAGATGAAGGAATATGAATCCCTGGTATTGAATGCCGAGGAACGGATTCACGAGATTGAGCAGCGTCTTTACCACGAATTGCTCAAGCAGATCGGCATGTACGCCAGGCAATTATTGACCACTTCGCGGACGCTGGGTGAACTGGATGTTTACGCGGCTTTTGCTGAAAATGCTGCCATGGGAAAATACGTTGCCCCAGAAATGAGTGCTTCCACGGTTCTCGATATCCGGGATGGCCGGCACCCTGTGGTTGAAGAAAGCCTGCAGGGCGAACGTTTCGTGCCCAACGATGCAGTGTTTGAGGAAGGTGAGATTATCCGCATCATCACCGGTCCCAACATGAGCGGAAAGTCAACTTTCTTGCGCCAGGTGGCATTGATCGTGCTTATGGCGCAGATAGGCAGCTTTGTTCCGGCGTCCTCCGCCACGATTGGTCTTGTAGATCGCATCTTTACCCGCATTGGTGCCCAAGACGAGATCCACGCGGGACAATCCACGTTCATGGTGGAAATGATCGAAACGGCGAATATTCTCAACCATGCCAGCCCGCGCAGCCTGCTCATTCTGGACGAAATCGGGCGCGGCACTTCGACATATGATGGGTTAAGTATCGCCTGGGCGGTTGTCGAATACATCCACAATCACCCGCGGTTGAAGGCTCGAACGCTATTCGCCACCCATTATCATGAACTGACCCAGCTCAGTGAGTTATTGCCCGGTGTCAGAAACTACAACGTGGCGGTCATTGAATCTTCAGGTCAGGTCGTCTTCCTTCACAAAATCACCCCCGGCGGAGCGGACCGCTCGTATGGTATCCATGTGGCTCAGCTCGCGGGCATCCCCCGCCCGGTCATTCAACGCGCTGGTGAGATCATGCAGCAACTTCAGGCAAGCTCTGGAACAGCCGTGGAAGTCAACACTCAAAACCTGAACCAGATGGCACTTTTCCCCGAAACCAATCCGCTTCTGGAAGATCTGAAAGCTCTGGATGTCAATTCAATTCCCCCCGTGCAGGCATTGAATATCCTGTATGAATGGCAGCGAAAATA
>DNOU01000128.1:2626-2902 GCA_003501835.1 Anaerolineaceae bacterium
AAGGAAAGAAAGCCCAACCCAGCGGATACCGGCGGCAAGCGAATTTCGGTTAACCCCAAGCAGGATCACCAGCAGGATCAAACTGGCTGCCAAAAAAACCACCCGGTACGGCATGACCGCCTGGATCACTCGGAGCGCTCTGACCAGGGGTGATTGTGATGCTGTGTCGGAAATTGAAATGAGCGGGATGTCATATTCAGGGGGAATTTGGGATACCAGGCCTGTGATCCAATTCTCAACGATTCCCGGCATCAGCCGAATGAAAGGCTCGCCAGG
>DNOU01000128.1:2907-7298 GCA_003501835.1 Anaerolineaceae bacterium
AATGCGTTATTGGTGATTTGCTGTTTGATCGGGCGCAAATTCAGCTTAAGAGCAAAATCCAATTTTCCAGATTCAATGCCATCGATAAAGGAGCGGACACTCAACTGCAGCATTTCTTTGGCCCAATCTGCGGGAATAAGCTCTGTGGCAAATCCATTCGCAGGATCTGCCAGAATGTCTGCGATCGTCGGAGCTGCATTCCCGGTCAATTGCTCCAGCAAAAAACCGGGCAAAATTTCGGCTAGCCGCTGGTCGATCTGTTGATTCTGGATCATTTGCATGTGCAGGTCGTAATTCAGCAGCGTCTGCTTAATGACCGAAGTGGCAGCCGCAAGGGTGATACATAAACCCATCAAGATTGCCAAAACGACCGTCAAACCAGGAGCTGCCGAATGTTTGGTAGGGCTGTTTTCCATTCGCACTTCATCAATCACGAATTTATGGCTTCCAACAGGATCCCGCTCCACGCAGCCAGTTCCACAACTGCCCTGCCATCCTGAATTTCAACCTGATCCTTGGAAGTAAGGCTCTTCAAACCCTGCTTCATTTCCAAGCCAATTTGCTGCAAATCAAGAACCAGTGTCTGTTTTTTTTTGGAAGCATTNNCCATCTTCAATTGACAAAGCGCTGATGTTTCCCCGCCGCAAGGATTCATGGTTCTTCCGCACATTGACCAGCATTTTGACCCACTGCCTGAGTTCTGTGTTCCACCCTGATTCGTCCCAGGTGAATGCCCTGCGGCAATCAGGATCTTTTCCACCTTCAAGTCCAATCTCATCACCGTAATACACTGCAGGTGCTCCAGGAAAAACAAATTGGATCAGCATGCCCAGTTTTGCCTTTGAAATATTCTTGTTCACCATGGTGAAGAAGCGCTCGGTATCATGACTGCCCAATGGAACATACATGGCAAAAGCATTTTCCTGGGGGTATTTGTAGAACATGTTTATCAGGTCCTTGGTGAATTTGGCTGCCCTGGTTTTTTCAGAAAGCAGATCCAGGATCAAGGTGCGTACCGGGTAATCCATCAGTCCATCGAAATGTGCATCTCCAATCCAACGCGGGTTCCCATCCCAAATTTCACCCACCAGGTAGGCATCCGGGTTGGTTTCCTTCACTATTTGACGGAACTTCGCCCAAAAGCTGTCGTCGTCAATCTCATTTGGCACATCCAAACGCCATCCATCGATGCCCTGCTCAATCCAAAAACGGGCAATGTCAAAGATGTATTTACGAACTTTGGGGTTGCCGGTATTGAATTTGGGCAGGCTCTTGAATTTCCACCAGGCAACATAGTCCTTTGCCTCTCCCGGCGAATAGGCATCCACCGGGAACCTGTTGATATGGAACCAGCTGATGTAGGGGGAGGAGGATTGGTTTTCAAGAATATCATTGAAAGCAAAGAATCCCCGTCCACAGTGGTTGAACACCCCGTCCAGGATCACCCGGATATGATTGCGGTGCGCGACATCCAGCAATAACTTGAAATCTCTCATCGTTCCCAATTTGGGATCGATTTGATAGTAATCCGTGGTGTTGTACCGGTGGTTTGAAGAGGACAGAAATACCGGGTTCAGGTAAATGGCATTGATTCCCAGGTCCACCAGGTAGTACATACGGTCAATGATCCCGCGGAAATCACCCCCCTGAAATCCGGTGATGGTGGGGGTTGCACCCCATGTCTGAATGTTGTCGGGGTCGTTGGTCTTGTCGCCGTTGTAAAACCGGTCTGGAAAGATTTGATAAAAAATACTATCTTTGACCCAATCGGGAACGCTCATATCTGCTCCATCATCACTTGCTGGATTCTTTCGGGATGATCATTGAAATGCTCAAAAGAGATCTCGCCCCTGACCATTCCGGTCAATAGCTGGGTTAATACCTGGTTGACAGGTGCCGCCAATCCGAGTCTTTCGGCAGCCCGCACCACCGCGCCATTCAGGAAAACCACCTCGGTTTGCTTCTTTCCGGCATAAAGGTCAATATGAAGGGATGGCATTTTCCCTCCGCGCCCCGACCCAAGCAACCGGGCAATCAGCGGTCGGCTAGTCCTCAGCGGCCAGCGCGTCATGGCATTCACCCATGGTTTGACCGGTGTGCCTGGCAGGTTCACCTGGCGAATGTCCATCTGCTTCATCACTGTCACTGCTTCACACATCGCTGCGCATTCAATGGCGTAAGTTGCAGGAGTCGAAAGTACGCGATATGGAGTCCAATTGAGTATTGCCGGCAATGCATTTGCCTGCAGGTTGGTCAACATCTTTGACCACTTAAGCGATGCACGGTTTTTATACCCCCGGGTGTATATCCCAGCCTGGTTGAAAATTCTGATCAACTCCCGGCTCAGATCCGTCGCTTCTTCGATTCCCACTCCTCGGGATTTTTCGACTACCGCGTTCCCCACACCCAGGCGTCGGATTGCGCTGGTGACCGACCCGCCAATCACTTTTTCACTGCCCAACATCTCTTCCACCGCTGCTTCGTTCTCAACTCCATTTTGCAGGCAAAGGATGGGCGGGAACAAATGCCTGTATGGTTCAATTTCCGCCAGCACGGCACCCGTATCGAAAGATTTGACTGCCAGGATGGCGGCATCAAAAGGACTGCCGGTCATTGCTTTTTCGACGGAGTTGATTGTGGTAACTGCTGGAAGATCAATGAGTTGATCCTTGAATTCGAGGCGCAAAGGGTGCTCAATGCCCGCGGTTCGCTCGATAAACACCAACTCGTGACCCGCGGCAGCGAGACTGCCACCGATGTAGGTGCCTATCGCACCCATCCCGAAACAAAGAAACCTCATTCTATTTGCTTTCTGGTTGAAGCTCTGAATTCATTTTACGAGCCATCCCGGATTGCCGCGCAGGAAATCACGACCGTTCATCCAATTGCGGCCGGCAGGTTGAAGCTCAATGAACACCAGGGCACCTCCAATAGCGCCAATCGCAGGATATCCATCCACCTGACCGCGCTCGCCTGGTTTCAAAGATGTCTTCAGATCCAATTTTGCCTTTCTGACCTTGATTTTCCGCCCATCCACCCACAAGAAAGCTCCCGGCCAGTCGTAAAAAGCACGGATCTTTAATGCCAATTCTGAGGCGGGTTTCGAAAAATCCAGCAATCCGTCTTCCTTGTGCAACATGGCTGCATAGGTTGCCCGGGTATCGTCCTGAGGCTGTGGAACCAGCCTTCCGGAAAATATCTCCGGCAGGGTCTCCAAAAGAAGCTTTGATCCTTCTCGGGATAATTTCATTTCAAGGGTTTCAGCGGTGTCATTTTCCAGGATGGGGACCTTCCGTTGAGCAAAGACCGGACCTGTATCGATGCCCGAGTCCAATTTCATGATCGAAACGCCCGTGAACTCATCTCCGCTCAATATGGCCGCCTGGATGGGTGCTGCCCCCCGCCAACGGGGTAAATAAGAGGCATGAACATTGATGCACCCAAATTCAGTCAAATCGAGAACGTTTTTACGCAAGATCTGTCCAAATGCCGCCACCACAATGGCGTCCGCCTGCCAATCCACCAGTTGCTCAAAAACACCGGGTTCCCTCATTTTTTCCGGCTGGATAACAGGAACACCATGAGCCAGAGCGGCTGCTTTGACCGGCGGCGGGGTCAGCACACGGCCTCTCCCTGCAGGCCGGTCAGGTTGGGTGACCACCCCCACTACCTGATACCTCTCCATCAATGACATCAATACCGGAAGGGCAAATTCAGGCGATCCCATAAAAATGATCCTGGCAGGAGAATGCATCTGTGTGTCCGTTGACCTGATTTCCTTATTACCAGCTCATCTTCCTTGCATTAAAACTAAGTGTCAAAGAAGGGGCAGAATTATTTTACACCACTCAGCATATGGGAGTAGAATTTGGTTATGCAAGACATCAATGAAGCCAAAGTCCTGCTGTCAAGAGCCATAAGTTACCAAATTGAAGGTTTTGAAGGCAAGGCCAGGGTGACTTCCCGCCTCGCAGTGGCTGCAGCGTTGCAGACGCTCTATACTGAATGGAAGCTGGCATTGCCGCAGGGTTCAGCCCTGGATCTGATCAAGAGCGCGTCGTCGTGCTCCGGCCTGCCATACGACCAGCAGCAACTCCTGCAGCATTTCACCCAAAAAGTCGGCGAGAACTATCATCTCCCAGAGGAAATGGATCTCCTTGCAGATGCACAGATGTTCATCCAATGGGTCAATTTTCAACTAAACGGAGCAAAGGAATCATGACTGACAATAATGAAAAGATCAAGATCTACGCCACCAGTTGGTGCGGAGGTTCCCGCCGGGCACGCAACATTTTTATTGATAACCATATCGATTATGAATGGATCGATATTGATGAAAACGTGGAAGCGGGTAAATTCGTGGAGTCGGTCAACGGGGGATACCGCAGTGT
>DNOU01000128.1:7304-8071 GCA_003501835.1 Anaerolineaceae bacterium
GCTGCCAGGCCTAAAATGGCCACCAAAACCGGATCAGCCACCGATCTGCGTTCCAGGATCGCGGTTGGCACGGTTCCCAGGGAATGCCGGAGCCGATTCACATATTCTGGATCGGGTCTCACAGGCTTCAACACAGTTGCCAGCTTATGTTCCAGATTCGTGATTTGATTGAGAGGGTTTTCGCTATCCATTAGATTCATTTTCCCACCTGTCATTCTTCCTCAATTTCACCTTCGTACCCCATCTTCACTAATTCCTCTTTAAGCGCTGCCAGTGAGCGGTGATACAGGCTTTTGACAGCACCTTCGCTTCGTTTCATGATCACCGCAATCTCTGCATTGGAGAGATGCTCTGTGAACTTGAGCACCAGTAGTTGCTGCCTGTCATCTGAAAGCGCTCGAATCCCTTTGAGCAGCAATTCAATCTCCTGTGTTTGTTCGACGGAACTTTCAGGCAGTTCCGTGCGGTGTGGCAGATCGATTCGTTCATCCAGCGATACTTCATTCCGTCTGGAATTATCCCTGTGCCAGTTGGCAATGAGGTTGTGTGCAATACGGTACAACCAGGCGGAAAACGGGACGCCCTTATCCACATAATTCGAGATGTGCCCAAAGGCACGAAAGAACACCCGTGAGGTGATATCTTCCGCGTCCACTTCTGAGCCGACACGGTAGAACACGTAGTTGTAAATGCGATTGACATTCAGCTCATAAAGCAGACTGAAGGCGTCATTGTCACCCTGGCTGGCCCGGGCAACTGCGTTCTCT
>DNOU01000128.1:8178-8364 GCA_003501835.1 Anaerolineaceae bacterium
GCTCCAATAATTGCCTGGTAATCTCTGGTTGTCCGATCAACATGGGATTGGCTGACCACATCAAAGCCACCACACCTGCCACATGTGGACCAGCGAAGGAAGTTCCTGATGCTGACTGGTAGGTATTGGATGGGAAGGATGACACGATCTCCTCCCCCGGCGCGGCGACATCCGGTTTGACTCTTC
>DNOU01000077.1:0-542 GCA_003501835.1 Anaerolineaceae bacterium
ATGGCTTCTTCGATATCCGCTTCGATGTAACGGGTGTTCTGCTGGGCGCGCATTTTAAATTCCGAGAAGAAATCGCGCAGCGCCACAGCGTAGGGCAGGTCGTACCAGAGCTTTGGAGCTGGCGGAGCATCGGGCGGTACCGTGGAAAGCCCAATGAGGTCCTTTTTCATTCCCACGCGCACCGAAAATGCGCAGTTGATGCCATGCTGAACCATCAACTCAGGCATCACCAGCCAACCAGCTTTGGCTGTGGCATTGGCATTGTGCGCGCCGTCAATTTGAAAGATTCCAGCGCCAGCCATCACCTTTTTGGCTTCAGCGGCATCCACGAAAGAGCGGTACATATTCACATTGCGGTAAAGGACATTGTACTGGGGGTCCTGATGGGCACCATTGACGCCTTCTTCGGCAAACAGCACCGCCACCTCAGGCCCGGCCACCCCGGAAACGTAGCTGTGAAAATTAATCGGACGGCCCACTTCCTGCTCGATCATGTCGCAGGCTTTGCGGCTGGCGCGCAGCTGTTTACGGGTAATGGGCAC
>DNOU01000077.1:566-5152 GCA_003501835.1 Anaerolineaceae bacterium
AGATCATCTTCAAATCTTCCGGATGCAATTTCAGTGGTCACCACCGCGCTGGGCTGGGGATCGATATGCTCGAAGTATTTGGATGCCGGTAGGCCGATGCTGTTCTTGAGCGGCTCCGACATGTCATGGTAATGGAACGGTCCCATATTGATGCCTTCCGGGGGCACGTTGCGCCAGGTCCAACCTTTGCGCGCCGGATGATAATCCTCAAGCCCTTCGAGGATGTATTCGATGTCGAGTTTCTTGTTGGGATCGAGCGGTTGATTTTTGGACATGATCAGGCCCCTGTTTTCGTCGAAGTGAACAGGCCTGAGAGCAGGTCTTTGTTTTCAAGGATCGCAGTGGCTGCTTTTTGAACATCTGTACCTGTCTTTTGAGCCACCTTCAATACAACATTGCCCGCCCCTTTGCCGAGCAACCCTGCCTGCATGACAATATCCACCACTCCATGGGCGGTGATGCTGTCAATTCCCATGCGCAGCAGGACAGATCTCTCAATGGATGGTGAGGTGTGGGTTTTTGCCAGTTCCACAATGGGGTCGACCACCTGGTAGCACAGCTCCCAAAAGCGGGCTTTCAATTCGGCATCACTTAGTTTGTGCAGTTCTCTTTGCCGTTCTTCAAACCTTTGAATTCTGTCTGATTCCATATGTTCCTTCCCTGTGGGGTAATGATCTTTATTCAGGCTTGTTTGCCAGCACCCAGTCCACGGATGATTTCGTATCTTCTGCCAGGAATAAAACATCATCTTCTGTCCAATTGCCGACTGGAAGATGATTCGCGGCGTTGACCAGGTAGGAGCGGCGTAATTTATCCATGTCCTGGATTTTTCCGGCCACCTGCGAGAGGTGTTCGGGGATGATAATGGATCTGCCGGGAACACTTTCGCCTGGATCGCCGCGTCTGACTTCAATGCCATTTTCGCGGGCGAACGAAAGCTGGCTGTTGTGGTGCTTTCCAGCGCCGGTGTACTCGGTCTCCTGAACCACCAGGATTTGATCCTTGTCCATCTCGCGCGCCATACCCACTGCAGCGGTGAGACTGGTATTGCCGGCGGGACCACGTTCGAGACCCTCCAGTTTGGTGAGCAGTTCGGTTATGTAGAAAACTTCGCCCTGGGTCACCAGGTGATACTCATCCATGTAGCGTAGGGCACGGGCTGCATTGCGGGGAACATCCACGCGATCTGGCCAGGTGGCGAAGGGGATGCCAAAACCGGTGTGTCCGGTGGTGAAGGATTTGCGATTGAAATCGGTATCAGACGCCATGTGCAAACCGCTCAGATCCACCGAGCAGGCAACGATCCGCGTGTTTGGACAGTCCGCGAGTTTCAAACCTCGTGCTGTACCCGTGAGGTTCCCGCCTCCAGCATGGGTGATTGCCACCACATCCGGCTGCCGGCCATAGCGGATTTTGACCTCTGTACCAATTTCATAGCCCAGGCTTTCGATACCGCGAATGCCAAACGGTGTATACAGGCTGGCGTTGAAGAACCCGGTTTCTTCCAGGGTGCGCAGCTGCATGTAAAAAAGCTCAGGTCCAACGGTGAGTTTCAACACCTCGGCACCGTAGGCTTCACAGGCACGGCTTTTTTCGACGATCTCCGGTTGACCGATGCCCCGGCTATCGTAGATCTCCTGGATGACGATGCATTTCAGTTTGCGTTGGGCAGCCTGTGAGGCGACTGCGGCACCATAATTACCGCTGGTCGCAGCGATGACCCCTTTGTAGCCTTTTCTCCTGGCGTCATAAACCGCCACTGAGGCGCGGCGTGCTTTAAAGGACCCCGAGGCATTCGCTGCTTCATCTTTGACCAGGATCAAGGCTCCTTTACCCGGGGCTGAGATCTTGCGCACCGCTTCAGTGAGGTTTCGTAACTCGATAAGCGGGGTTTTGCCGACCTTGGTCTCACTCTGGATGCGCATGATGTCATCCATCGAGTAACCGGTCGCCTGCATCATGGACTCGTAGTCAAATGCAATGGGGCTTTGGATGAACTGATCGTAGTCCATCCCCATGGATTGCTTCATGATCTCGTTCTTGCGCGCCATGACTGCTGAATAGGACATATCACGGATCGTCATTTTTCAAACTCCGTTCCGATGGTCAGCAGTTCAGGGATTGTTTTTCCAAAACTATGGGTGTAACCGGGGTTGACTGTGACCAGGGTCCCTCCGATCTCACGTCCGATGATCGTTTTGATCCTGGCAGGTTGATCCATTTCTGCATCTTCCAGTAAAAAGCCCGAAGCGCGTAGAATATACGGAGTTTTGCGGGTCTCCTCTGGCAGTGACTGTGCCCGTTCTTCAGGCTGCAATACCACCTGCATGATTTCCACCCATGTTCCTTTTACAACCATTGCCATGATTTTCCTCCAGGTTTGGATAGTTCCGGATTTTCCGACGGGCTGTGGAAATTCTTGAATACGGGGTGAGTGGATCGAAAACGGTTCAGATATTGCGTTGGTATGCGGTATCTCCCATCAATGCTGCCGGCACAGGAAGATCAATCATCCTCTTAAGTCCGGGAGTTGCAGCCACCACGTGCGGGATCATATTCACCGCGATCCCTTCGGTGGCAATTCCGCCGGCGATTTCCGGTTGGATGGACATGTGGATTTCGGGTTTACCGAAAATGTGAATGTAATCACCCGTCTCCTGCTTTTCCAGAGCAGGATGGATTTGCTGGGGGTGGATCAGGCGGATCACTTCTTGATCACCGCGGTATCCAACGCCGATATGCGAGCAGCCAGCCACCATGCCAGGCTCCACCACGATGTAAGGGGTTTCGCGATGCACACTGCTGATGATGGGCTCGCGGGTTTGCTCAATGCGGTCCACTCCCAGTCCCAGGGCGTCACTGATCATGTGGATGGACTCCGGAAACCCCACATGCCCGACGATCGTCCCATCTTCGATTCCCTTCCTGAAAGCTTCAGGAGTGGTGCCCACCCCCTGACTGTTCATCACCGTGGTGCCGTATGGGCTGAGGTCATTCACCCGCGAAGCTTCAATACGTTCAACTTTGTGATTGCCGCCGGTGAGGGTAATGACCAGCAAATCCAAAACAAAACCAGGATTCACCCCGGTGCCCAAAATGGATACGGCGTTCTTTTTGGCGAGTTGATCCAGTTCACGAGCCAATTCTGGATTCTGCGCCCAGGCATCAGACATTTCCTCGGCGATGGAGATGCAGTTGATGCCGGCGTTCAGTATTTTTCGCAGATCAGGGATTTGATCCTTCAACCAGGAGGTGGTGGCGATGATCACGATATCAATATTTTCCTTCTTGAGCACCTCTTCCGGTTTATTCGTTACGACAACACCGAGTTGCTTACCAAGACCAAGAATCTCGCCCAGGTCCTTTCCCAAAAAATCGGGTCTCCCATCAATGGCGGCGACCACCTGCAAGCCTTCTTTTTCCAGCATTAACTTTGCCATGCCGCTGCCCATGGCACCAAGACCCCACTGAAGGACGCGAATTGGTTTCATACACTCTCCTGAAATGAGTTTTGGAATTTAGGCTGACGATAAACTTGCCAGGACTATTTTAGCATAGAACCACGGCGCAGAAGCGCAATCGGATACTGCAATGCGTATAGCCAATAATGGATGAATTTATTGTGGAGATTGTTCAAAAATAGAGAGTTGCACCGGGATACCGCCGTTGACAAGGTGGACAATGCGCGATGGTGCACCAAGACCAAGGTTGGTGATCAATACCGGATCACTGGAGAGTACCCCCAGTTTCCAGTTGGAAAAGCGCTGCCGGTAAATGGATCCAAACCGTGCATAAAGATCACGCAGGTCTTTTCCCTCTGACACCCGCACTCCGTAGGGTGGGTTGGTGATGATCCAGCCTGGCGGGTCGTTCGAATCCAGGTTTGAGATGGGTTGCTTTTGGAAAGTAATTCGTTCCAGCAGACCTGCCCTGGCAGCATTTGCCCTTGAAATTTCAATTGCCCCTTTATCGCGGTCAAACCCTTTGATGGGAGTCTCACTGTGAATCAACCCCAGGCGTGCAACCTGAAGCATGTTCAGCCAGGTCTCTGCCTGATGAATTGGCCATTGAGTAAATTGAAAGGATCGGACCAAACCAGGCGGGATATGATCGGCAATCAATCCCGCTTCGATGGGAAAGGTGCCCGATCCGCAGAAAGGATCCACCAGGGGTATCGAGCCATCCCAGCCGCAGGTACGGATAATACCTGCGGCAAGATTTTCGCGCAGGGGCGCTTTGGCTGCCGCCAGACGGTAACCCCTGCGGTGAAGAAGATCTCCAGAACTGTCAATGCTGATCACACAGTTGTCGCGATCAAGCCTGACAAGGACCAATTGCCCGGGTTTCGTCTTTTCGGATTGACAAACGCGATTTGTCCCTTGAGAAAAATGATCATTGGCAGCACCCAGGACGCGCTCCGCCACCGCATCACTATGATAAAGCCTGGATTTATGGCAGGTCACTTTGAAATGGAGATTTTCACCGGGTGTGATAAATTGTTCCCAGGGGAGACGGCTGGCTTTTTTGCGTAACTCGCTGAAAGCCGAAGCATGAAATGACCCCAACCGGACAACTACGCGGCTCGC
>DNOU01000077.1:5159-6179 GCA_003501835.1 Anaerolineaceae bacterium
TCTCAGAATTGTCAAAATTGGGGTTGAAGCGTATGCGGAGCGATCTCAGCTCCTCCGCCAGAGCAGGTTCCAATCCAGGCGGGCAGGATGCGTAAATGGAGATTTCCTGGCTAGGGTTCATTTTCGCTGCCTTTGCCTGGTTTTTGAAGGGGAAGGCCTGGTTGACGGTTTGAAGGGAGGAACCCCGGCGGGTGAATGTCGCGTTCCGGTAATGATCTCTTTTTGATGTTCTTTTCTTTTCAGGTTCTTTTCCACGAAGATGGGATTGCCGCTGAAAGGATCCAACCCGGTATGGTACATGACGCTGGCATAAGTGGAAGGGGTGGGGGTGAAGATCTGCACCTGCTCAGGGTTCAGCTTCAGTTCACGGCTCACGAATTGGTGCAGCTTTTCCATCTCGGCATCTGAACAGCCGGGATAGGCAGCGATCAGGTAATAGGTCAGGAATTGCTTCTTTCCCGCTGCTTTGGAAATCTCTTCGAACTGTGTTTTGAAGTCCTGCAGCGACCGCGGCGAAGGTTTTCCCATCAAACGTAAAACCACAGCCTCTGAGTGCTCGGGAGCGATCTTCAATTGCCCCGACGTGTGATATCTTGCCACCTGCTCGATGTAATCACGGCCATGCTTCTTATCCGCAACGACCATATCGTACCGAATTCCGGAACCTATAAAGACATTTTTTACCCCGGGTTTTGACCTGATCTCTTTGAGCAGGTGGATCTGCCTGGCGTGATCGATCTTCAAGGCAGGGCAGATCTCGGGATAAATACAGCGCTTATCCTCGCAGGCACCCGTTTTCAACTTCTTGCTGCATTCCACCGCATACATGTTGGCGGTGGGTCCGCTGATGTCGTGAATGGTCCCCTTGAAAGCGGGATCCCGGCTCATCGAGGAGACTTCAGTCAGGATTGATTGCTCGCTGCGCCAGGAGACGGTGCGACCTTCATGGACGGCAATGGCACAGAAATTACATTCGCCGTAGCAGCCGCGATGGGTGGGAATGGAAAACTGGATGGTTTC
>DNOU01000077.1:6235-7329 GCA_003501835.1 Anaerolineaceae bacterium
CGGGCAGTGATGGGATCGTTATTCCTGTAAAAAACCTCATACATTTTGAGGAAGGCTTGTTTATCGGCAACAACCTCTTCATGGGATGGTAAAAGCAAGGCATCTCCAGGCAGGTCGTGACTGAGGAAGCATAATCCGCGTATGGACGCGGTCTCTGTCTTGCTTTTCAAAGCTTCAGCGAGCTGCAGGATGCTTGTATCCGCCATACCATACAGCAGGTAACTGGCTTTAGCGTCGAAAAGGATGGGTGCGCGCAATTGATCATCCCAGTAATCGTAATGGGTGATCCGGCGCAGGCTGGCTTCGATACCCCCCAAAACAATGGGGACTGTGTTCTTGAAGGCACGCCGGATGAGATTGCTGTACACGATCACTGCCCGGTCTGGGCGGCGGTTGTTCACACCGCCGGGAGTAAAATCGTCCGTGCGACGTTTGCGCAGGGTGGCAGTGTAATTGGCGACCATCGAATCCACGGTACCGCCTGTCACACCCCAGAACAAAGCTGGTTCTCCCAGACGGCTGATCTCCGTGAGCTCGACCACAGAGGGCTGGGCGATCACACCCACCCTGTAACCTGCAGCCATCAATCGTTTGCCAATGATCGCAGTCCCTGAATAGGGGGAATCAATATAGGTATCCCCTGAAACCAGGATGACATCCAGTTTTGACCAGCCCAGCTCTTTAACTTCTTCAGGAGTGGTGGGAATGAACAAAGGTAACCCTTTCAAGATTAACGATGCTTGAAAGTATACCATGCTGGTCTGAATTCTATGCCGGAAAAGCCACCCTAATCCCAAGGCTGCAATTCACTTCAGAAGACTGATCTCAGCTTCTGGACTGGGGGCCGGCTTCCGGTGTAAATTCCGCCAAAGAGACTGTTCCGCTATAATCATCCAAAGAAAGGCTTTGTGGAGGTATTTTGTGATGGATGAAACCCATTTCTTCTCTCGAGTGGAGAATGTCCCTGCAGGAACGCTCCTGATTGAGTTCCTGGGTCAGGCAGGATTTTGGATCAGGGGACAAAATGTATCCTTCCTGATTGATCCTTGTTTGAGCAACTACGTGGTCGAATCTGGTGCCGGAGACGCCAACCA
>DNOU01000160.1:0-11612 GCA_003501835.1 Anaerolineaceae bacterium
TTGATCCACCAATCGGTCATCGGAGAAGAAGCCCTCAAACAGATGGAGATGGCGGATGAGTACCCCGATGTGGTGATCGGATGCGTGGGCGGAGGGACCAATTTCTCAGGCATTGCCTTCCCCTTCCTGCGTGAGAACCTCAAAGAAGGTCGAAAGACCCGCCTGCTTGCGGTGGAACCTGATGCTGCACCTTCGTTGACCAGGGGTGTTTACGAATTTGATTTCGGCGACACTGCTGGAACCACCCCAATCCTCAAGATGTACACCCTCGGGCATGACTTTATGCCGCCCTCCATCCATGCCGGCGGACTGCGCTATCACGGCATGTCGCCCACACTCTCGAGTCTTTACAATGCCGGTCTCATCGAAGCCGTTGCCGTTCCGCAAACCCGGGTCTTTGAGGCAGCCGTGCTTTTTACCCGCTGCGAAGGAATATTGCCTGCGCCTGAATCATCCCACGCCATCCTGGCGGCTATTGATGAAGCTCTCGAAGCCAGGAAGACCGGCGAGAAGAAAGTGATCCTTTTCAACCTCTCGGGGCACGGTCATTTTGATCTTTCAGCTTACGAAAAATACCTCACGGGTTCACTGGAAGATTATCAAATTGAAGATCAATCCCCCAAAAAGATCCGCGAACACCTTCCCATGGTGCAAGAACCGGCAAACACCTGAATTTGTCAGAAACGAGGGGTGGCCGATAATGCCACCCCTCGTTTCAAAAAGGGGGAATCCGAACCTGTAGTATTGCAATCCAGTGGGTGAATCAGATAAGATAAGAGGGATGATCAAGGATATGAATCCAGCCTTTCTATCTCCAACCGGAGAATCTCCGATCATCCCCCTCGCCAGGCATTTGCCTTCCTGCCCGCCGGGCGTGATTAATCAATGGCTCCGGCAGAAAACCCCACCCGGATCCTGGGTTCTGGACCCCTTTTGTTCCACTCCCCTGACTTCCCTCCAGGCAGCCAAGGCAGGATACAGGGTGCTTGTCACCAGCAACAATCCCATTCTGGCTTTTGAACTTGAAATGCTTTGCCAGACTCCTGAAAAATCTGAATTCCAGGCGGCACTCGCCGAGCTGGCATCCACCCGAAGAGGGGAAACCCGGCTGGAGACAATGCTTCAGTCGTACTATCTCACACAATGTGCCACCTGCGGGCGTGAAATTCAAGCGGAGGCATTCATCTGGAAACGTGGTGAGCACTCACCGTATGCCCGCATCTATCATTGCCCGCATTGCGGTGATGAAGGTATCCACCCCGCGGTTGAAGCGGATGCTAACCGCCTGGCGCCGATTCTACGCAGTGAACCACTCCACCGCGCTCGCGCGCTTGAAAAAGCCACACTTCCTGAAATGGATGCAGACGAGAGGAAAAATGTTGAGGAAGCCTTAAAAGTCTATCCCGTGCGGGCATTGGTGGTGATCGTCAACCTGCTTAATAAACTGGATGCGTACCCGCATCATTCGGTCAATCGCAGGCTTCTCCAGGCACTACTGCTGCCTGTACTGGATTCCGGAACCAGCCTCTGGTCATACCCAGAAACCTCTGATACTCCTCATTTGCTTCAATCCCCTGCCGAGTTTATTGAAAAGAACCTCTGGCGCGAACTTGAATCGGCTATTGACCTCTGGCTACAGGCTTCTTCCCCGAACAAGCTCAATCTCTGGCCTGATCGTATCCAGGAACCCGGAATCATCCTCTTCCCCGGGCGTGCAAAGGAGTTTGCGAAACCTGAAGAACTTGAATTTTCAGCGGCAGTCTGCAATTTGCCCCGCACCAACCAGGCTTTCTGGACGCTTTCAGCTCTATGGTCAGCCTGGTTGTGGGGTAAGGAGATCAGCGCCAGGTATGCCGGGGTCTTGGGCCGCCGCAGATTTGACTGGCACTGGCATGCCCGTGCCTTGCAATCCCCATTGGAAGCGGTCAATCGCCTGACAGATGAAGGCACACCGGTTCTGGGTTTGGTGTCTGGTGCAGTGCCAGGTTTCGTGCTTTCATCCGCTGCAGCGGCTTCAGCCGCTGGATTGAAGAATACAGGTGCTGTCTGCAAGCCTGACCGCCTTGAAATTCAATATCACTGGGAAAGCTCAAAGCAAAAACCGATCGCGGGAAGAGAAAACCCGCAGAATATCATGCGTGTCGCCATCCGCCAGACCCTCATGTCTGCCGGGCAGCCTGTTAAATACCTGGCTCCCTACGCCTCTGCGGTGAATGCGCTTGGCGAACTCCGGCTTCTCCCTGCGGTGGATGACCCCTTGTTTCCGGAAAAACTTGGGGAAATTCAGAACGGAATCTCAAAAATATTCCTGGATCGCACTTTCATCCGTCATTATGAGTCTGCTGCCCAGGACGTGGAGCTTGGTCAGTGGTACCTTGAAAACCCAGCAAACTGCGAGACACCCCTGGATGACCGGGTGGAAAGGGTAATTGTCAATCTCCTGCTGCGTGAATCAACCCTTACCGTCAGTGAGATCCAACAAGAGATCGCTTCCACCCTGGGGGGAATGATCGCTCCTGCAGATTCATTGCTGCAGGCCTGCCTTGCTTCCTACGCCGAGGTAGATACCACGAACGGATCGTGGCGGATCAAACCAGGTGAATCTCCCGCCGCAAGACGGGCTGATCTTGCGAAAATGCAGGGTTTTTTGACGGAAATTGCTGCCAGGATAGGCCTGGTCGCTGAAGGGTACCAGCCGTTGGTTTGGAAATCAGCAACCAATCAACAAATACAATACCGCTTTTTCCTGGGTGCTTCAGCGATTATTGATGAATATCTGGCGGATCAACCTGAGGAAAATGTCGAGTCAGTTTACGTCTTTCCTGGAAGCCGGGCTGCCCTTATGCAATACAAATTGGATCATAACCCACGCCTGCGTGAACTAACCCGGCAGGGTTGGCACTTCCTTAAGTTCCGCTACCTCATGGCTTTGGCACAGCGCACAGAACTCAACCTCGAATTGTGGCATTTGCTCCTGGATGGCGACCCATTGAGTGCAGACAGAGATACCCAGTTGAGCATCTTCCTTTAAAAACAAAAAGGGAGGCGGACTCCCCTTTTATCGGCGACTATCTGACCTGTTTGAAATTCACCAGTACCAGGTTTTTATCGCATGCTGAGAATGTCTCGACCGGCACTGCTGCCGAAAGTGCCACCATGCCTTGATCAGCCAACTGTAAATACAGTTCATCCTTTGAGTCGAGTGGTGTGGTGCCAAGCTCGAATTCGAAACCCGATTCTCCATACCACGCCTGAGCCGCTCCAGAGAGGGTGGTCATATCCACAGCTCTGCCGTTGTAAGATCCAGTCAAATGAACCGAAAGCCCTCTGACAGGTCTACCCTGCATATCCTGCACCTGACCGGCAATACCCTGCCAGCTGCAATCGCCATCCGGGTGAAACACCAGGTTGGACATGGGGATGGGATTGCTCTTCAGGACAAAAGGATAGAGCACATCCAGATCCGAGGTGGGGGTCGGGAGGCTCACAGTGGGTGATGGATTGGGTGTGACTGTTTCTGTGGGTGCAGTGGTGGCAGTCGGTAGAATGATGGGGGTGGAAGTTGCCGGGATTACCGAGAGGGCTGGTGTGACCACTGGGCTGGTTGCCAGCACTGGCAGCGTAGCCGGCGGAAAGGGATTCAAAGGGAGCACCGGATTCACAAAGATCGCGGCGACGATTAACACAACGATTCCCGAAAGGAAAAGCACAATCCAGGAGAGCACGTTCCACACCGCATCGCGCCTCTGGCGCTTGCGGCGTCGCTCCATCCTTTGTGCGATTTCTTCCTGATCTGCGAAATTCATTTTGCTCCCCCTCTCCAGGGGTGTTTAAGGGATGGCGATCACGATTTGGGATGCTGCTTTGGCTGCATCCAGCCAATCTGAAAGCTTCTTTTCCTGCAATGCCCGCCGCGCATCAGGGGTCAATTCATGGTTCGCATCTCTTTCAATCACATAAATAATGTGGTACCCGATGGCGCTCTTGATCACTTCACTATACTGGCCCGGCTGCAAGGCAAAGGCTGCGGTTTCCACTTCGGGCTGGAGAAGATATCCCTGGGGAAACCAACCCAGGTCTCCTCCTGTCGTAGGATCATAAGTCATAGCCAGTGTTGCAAAATCCGCGCCAGCTTTGAGCTGAGCGAGAAGCTCACTGGCTGTTCCTTCCGTTTGTACCAGAATTTGCCGGGCGTGTACCTCATCAGCCAGGTCAGGCACTGAGTTGATGATCTGATCACGCTGCCAGGCTGCGGCGATACTCCTGCGCATGGCCTGGGCGAAAGTATCAGGTGTATAGTGATTGGTATTCTGCCATTCGGTTAACCTGTCCTGCCCGCCCATATCCGCCGCCAGCTGCTCAATCCGGCTCTGCAGCGTGGAGTCATCCACCATGTACCCACCCTGGGTCGCTCCCTGCTCCAGCAGTAATTGATCGGTCAGATCTGCCAGGACTTTTTGTTTTTGCTCTTCCGCATTTGAGGTGATTCCCAGCTGGGATTGGGCATCTTGCAGCCGGAGCAGCTCCTGCTGGTATTCTGCCAGGGTCACCCCCACCCCGTTAATACTGACTGCCATGGGTTCCAATGTGATCGTGGGAGTCATTACCGCAGTGGGCGAAGCAGAAGGTGTTGCAGGTGCCGGGGTTGGATTGCAGGCTGCGGCAATGAGAATGACAGCGATCGCAGGAAGAATAATTTTCTGAAAGGATTTCATCGGCTCGATTATACCCGAATATTAAATAGAAGACCCCGGCGAGTCAGTTTTGACTGCCGGGATCTGCGCTTCAAACAAAGTTTAGTAGTCCATCGGGGGCTGGGCGGGCATCGGGGGATTCTTCTCCGGGATGTCTGTCACCAGGGCTTCGGTGGTGAGGATCATAGCGGCGATGGAGGCAGCGTTATCCAATGCACCACGGGTAACCTTGGCAGGATCACCCAGTCCAGCCTTGATCATGTCGATGTATTCGTCGCGGATCACATCATAGCCAATGCGGTCATTCTTCTTGGATTTCTGGGCAGTGCGAACGTTCTCGACGACCACTGAACCGTCTTTACCGGCGTTCTCCGAGATCTTGCGCATGGGCATCTCGAGTGCTTTGCGTACGATCTTGATGCCGATGCCTTCGTCCTCGGTCTCAGCTTTGAGGTCATCCAGAGCGGGCATGGCATTGATCAACGCCACACCGCCGCCGGGCACGATACCTTCCTCAACTGCTGCACGGGTGGCGGAGAGGGCATCTTCCACGCGGTGCTTCTTTTCCTTAAGCTCGGTCTCGGTTGCAGCGCCTACACGGATGATGGCAACACCGCCGGAGAGCTTGGCAAGGCGTTCCTGCAATTTCTCGCGGTCGTAATCACTGGTGGTGCGGTCGATTTCGACACGGATCTGCTCGATGCGTCCCTTGATCTGAGCTTCGTCACCCTTGCCGCCAATGAGGGTGGTGTTGTCCTTATCGGCAACCACTTTTTCAGCCCGGCCAAGGTCTGAGAGAACCACTGAATCCAGCTTGCGCCCGGTCTCTTCTGAGATCACTTCAGCGCCGGTGAGAATGGCAATATCCTGCAGCATGGCTTTGCGGCGGTCGCCAAAACCGGGGGCTTTGATGGCCAGAACATTCAGCATACCGCGAATCTTGTTGAGCACAAGGGTGGCAAGAGCTTCGCTGTCGACATCTTCGGCAATGATGACGAGGTCGCGTTTCCCGGTCTGCACAAGTTTCTCAAGGATGGGAACGATATCCTGTGCGGCTGAGATTTTCTTGTCATAGATCAAGATGTAAGGATCGGGGATGACCGATTCCATATGATCGGTATCGGTGACGAAATAGGAGGAAATATAACCACGGTCAAACTGCATACCTTCGACATATTCCTTCTCAAATTCCAGACCCTTGGATTCTTCAACAGTGATCACGCCGTCTTTACCAACTTTGTCCATCACTTCGGCGATCAGATTGCCGATCGAGGCATCCTGGGCAGAAGTGGTGGCGACAGCGGCAATATCCTCGCGGGTGGAAATGGGAATTGCCTGCTTTTTGATGGCTTCGGAAATTGCCTGAGCCGCAGTTTCAATTCCGCGCTTGAGCAGCATGGGGTTGCCGCCAGCGGCGAGTGTCTTCAGGCCTTCGGTCACGATGGAATGGGCAAGCAGGGTGGAAGTGGTGGTGCCATCGCCGGCGATGTCGTTGGTCTTGGTGGCTGCTTCCTTGATCAACTGGGCGCCCATGTTTTCAAACGGATCTTCGAGTTCGATTTCCTTGGCCACGGTCACACCGTCGTGCGTAACGGTGGGTGAGCCGAATTTGCGGTCGATGGCTACATTGCGTCCCTTGGGACCCAGGGTAGTCACCACTGCATCAGAAACCATATCGATGCCGTTCTTCAATTTGCGGCGTGCATCTTCGCCAAAGACGAGTTGTTTTGCTGCCATAGAATTTGCTCCTTAAAAAATGAATTCACTACTTGGTGACAATTGCCAGGAGGTCTGATTCCCGCAAGATCAGGTATTTCTTGCCTTCGATCTTGACCTCAGTGCCGCCGTACTTGGCAAAAAGCACAGTTTCGCCCTCTTTGACATCCATTGCGATGTGCTTCCCGTTTTCATCACGGTCGCCAGGACCCACTGAAAGAACAACACCCTTTTGGGGTTTTTCTTTGGCCGTTTCAGGTAAAACAATCCCGCCCGCTGTCACCTCATTTTCTTCAAGAGGTTCGACCACGACACGGCTGCCCAAAGGCTTCAAGTTTAGTGACATAATTCCTCCTGTAACAGAAATCTTTCGAATTTTTTTAGCACTCTCAACGTTAGAGTGCTAATTTCTTGTATCATAATCGGCTTTGAAACTCAAGTCAAGGGGATGAAATGCAATCTTATAGAATTCTGATAAACAGGGGGGTCAATTGTATCCGTAGTACTTGCAAATTGATTCGCCTTCATTCACAATCGACATGATGGTGGTATCTTCACTGAAGCCTTGCGAGATCTCATTGAAGATCGTCATGGCTTCTTCGCAATATCCATTGGATGGTTGATGCAAACCGGCAAGTACCGATCCGTAAGTGAAATAATAGGGTACGGTGCTCTGCGAAAGCGGCTGCCCGGCAATGGGGATATCCGGCAAAGTGGCAGTATCACATGGGCTTCCCTGGTTTCGCACCTCGCAGCTTTCAGCTGCGGTGCATCCGCGGATGGCGCATTTGAGAGGAAGAATGGAGCCTTCATAATTGCGCGCTTTGTAGTACACAATGCCCAACTGCCCGTACACCGTGGGGTTGGAGGGGGCGTATTCCACAGCTTTGAGCATGTTGCGCGCGGCTGAGAAAAACTCTCCCATTTGAACGTAGGTGTTGGCAATCGAGATCAACGGAATGGGATCCTGAACCCCCTGCTGCTCATTGATATTCACGGCGATGACGAATTCGTCCAGGGCCTGGTTGAAATAAGTCTTTTGCTGCACGGAGCCAGGCAGTGCCATGTTCGCCAACTGCCTGTAATTGGCTCCCATGGAAATGTACAGGAAATTCAGGTTTGGGTAGATTGCGGAAGCCTTCTGGTAATTGGTGATGGCATCGTTGTAATTGGAAAGTGATTCCTGGACATATCCATTGACCCTGTAGACGTCCATCAGGTTGCCGGCTTTTTGCATCGCTTGACTGATGTACTGATCCGCCTGGCTCCACTTTTGCTGATCCACCAGGATCTCGGCATAGAACGCCAGCGCCAGGGTGTTGGTGCTGTCGAATTGCAAGGCGGTAACCGCCTCTTGCTCAGCGGCATTCAATTGCGATTGCCACTGGTCGCCTGCCAATGCAGGCGTGGCATACCAATCCAGTGCAAATGCCAGCACTGCATGCAGTGAACTGTTTTCCGGATTCAACTTCAGGGCGTCATTGGCAGTTTGAATGGCTTCCTCCAGGCGGGCACGCTTGTCAGCATCCGTGGCCTTTTGCGTGGAGGAATACACCATGATGCGCACCAGTTCAGCTGCCAGTTCGGGGTTATTGGGGTCGATCCGCACCGCATTTTGATACGCTTCGATGGCTTTATCGAGGTTGCCGGCAGCAAAGTGGGTTTCGCCTTCCTGGGCATAAGAGTTGAACGTGCGGGTGGGAGTGGGCGTGGGGTCAAAAGGCGAGTTCAAAGACCCGGATTTGAAACCGCGATTGATAAACAATAAACCCAGGATGACCAGTAGTCCGATAAAGATCCTTACCGGGTTGTCCCGTTTTTGGGGTTTGCTGAAGATATTGCGCTTGCCGTTGTAATCGATCATCTGAGGGATACCTGTATTATAAGCAGGCGGCTATCATTATCCTGGGGGGGGCGTGGCTGTCGGCAGGGTCGTGGGTATGGATTGCTGTGTCAATTGAGGGGTGGGGGTGACCACCCCGCCAGACTTTGCCAGTAGTTCACAAATGTTGATGATTTCCTGGGCATTGTACTGGGCAATCTCATCCGTGATCAGGTTGCCCGCCACAAATTGCGCCAGAGGCAGCGCTTCACCGCACTGACCAAGCTTGGCCAGGGCCAGACCATAGGTGTAATAATACTCACCCACCCGACCGTAATCCATTGGCAAGCCTTTCACTTCCTGACCCGAGGAATTTACCCCGCCGTTGACTGCCAGCCGCAGCACATCCACCGCATTTTGATACTGGGTGATCTTCCAGTAGATCAAACCCATGTTGCCGTACAGATAGGGGTCTGTGGGCGCGATCTTCAGCGCATCCTGGGCATATTGCAGTGCCTTGGTGTGATCTCCATTGGTGAAGTACGTGCGGCTGATCAGCGTGTAAGCTGTCGAGTCATTGGGGTTCAACGCCAGGGCACGTGAAAACTCATTGATCGCCTGGTCATACTGTCCAGTGGCACGATAGTTGCGCCCGAGCGCCAGGTGCAAATCAGCGATATTTTCGTTCAAGGCAATGGCCGCCTCAAATTCAGCCACCGCTTCTTCATAATTGCTGGTGTTCTCCAGCACCAATCCCCTGGCGCGGTAGGTTTCAAGAGAATTGGGCGCCAAAGCCAGTGCCGATTTGGATGCAGCGATCGCCTGGTCCATGGTGCTCAGTTGTCCAGTCCCCTCGTTCACCATGTCCAGATAAACCTCGGATAAATAGGCGTACGCCGCGGCATTGTTGGGATCTTCCTTGATGGCATTCTGCAAAGCTTCTTCAGCTTTGATGTAATCGCCCAAAAAGCTGTACGCCCAGCCCTGTACAGCCAGCGCTGCCGAGTTCTTGGGGTTGATCAGGAGCGCGTTGGAGGCATCCTTCAGCGCATTTTCGTAATCTGTGGTGTAGATTTCCAGGCGCGCGAGCGCGATGTATATGGAAGGGTTCTTCGGATCAACGATCATCGCCTGTTTGTAGGCATCGATCGCCTGTTTGAGTTTGCCGGTCGAAGCTAACTGTTCCGCTGAAGAAATGTAGGTTTCGGGAGGCTGCGTGGCGGTGGGTGTAGGCACGAAAAGAGGTGAAATGCTCGGCGCCACGGCGCGGTCAAAAAGCACCAATGCACCAATCGCCAATAAGAGGAAGATCACCGTGAACGGGTTCGTCCTGCGACTCTTCCTTTTGGACATACTCCATTNNCCGATTCTGCGCTCAATCCATTCAGGATGGATGGATCGGGAGCTCATCCCCGGGTTTGACGATCAAAAACGCTATGGCGCCAAGGAGAGGAATAGCCAGGATGATCAGTACCCAGAGCGCTTTTGCGGTGGAAGCCATCTGCCGCCTGCTTAATCTGACCAGGCAGAGGATGACCAGAGTGACCCATCCCAGGAGGATGGCCAGGTTGATCCCTTGAATCCAAAAGATATTCCTCATGATTTTCGTTAACCCTCGCTCCATTTGACCAGTTTTATGATCACCGTATTAATTCATCTTAGCTGCATTGATGAAACTTCGCAATGGAATTGACATGGAATTGATCAATTGACTTCAATGTTGGGTTTCGGGCATATTTCTTAGCGCCACGATCCGATTTCCACTGTCCTTAACCCAACCTGCGAGTGCCCTGGTGATCCATCCAATCCGCCAGGAGATGACATTAATCAGTCGATCCATAGCCGGAACCCTGGATCATCCATTAAGAAAGGCAATTATCGCTTGTCTTTGCAGCGCTGATTGGCTAGAATAATTCCATGCATTTCGATATTTTCACCCTGTTTCCCCAGGTTTTTGAACCTTACTTGAGTTCAAGCATCCTTTCCCGCGCGCAGGAAAATGCCCTGATTAAAGTGGCGCTTCACAACATCCGCGATTGGACGCACGACCGCCATCATGTGACCGACGACACTCCCTACGGCGGAGGCGGCGGCATGGTGATGAAGGCTCCACCCATCTTTGAGGCTGTGGAAAGTGTGCTGGGCACGCCGCCCTCCTGCCCGGTGATCCTGATGACCCCACAGGGTCGGCCTCTCACAGCTGCGGTGGCGCAGGAACTGGCTGAGCTTCCCCGGATGGCCATTCTCTGTGGACGGTACGAAGGGGTGGATGAACGCGTGCGTGAGCACCTGGTCACTGATCAGATCTCGGTGGGAGACTACGTGCTGACTGGAGGTGAACTACCGGCGCTCATCGTGATCGATGCCGTCACCCGTTTCATCCCCGGCGCTCTGGGCGACCCGACCGGCGCCATGGACGATTCCTTTGCTTCGGGATTATTGGAATATCCTCATTACACCCGCCCCGAGGAATATCGCGGTTGGCGCGTGCCGGATGTATTGATCTCTGGCAATCACGCCGAGATCAACCGCTGGCGGCGCAAACAATCGCTCATCCGCACATTTCTGCGCCGCCCTGAACTCCTCGAGAAGATTGAATTAAGCATGGAAGACCGGAAAGTCCTGGACGAACTGAGACACGCATCCAATAATGTGGAGTAATTTTCGATTCGCAAGAATACCAGCATCTATTCAAGATCTCAAGAAAGGAAATCATCCATGAAATTCAGCTACCCAAAGACTTTCCTGCTCGGTTTTGGTTTTTTTGGCGTCAGCGTCATCTGGTCCATTTACAACGCTTACGTCCCGGTGATGCTGCAGGAGCGCTTTCTTCTGGCCACCGGTTTCATCGGCATGTTCATGACTCTGGATAACATTGCAGCACTCTTCATCCAGCCGGCAGTGGGTACCTGGTCGGATAATACACGTACCCGCATCGGACGCCGTCTGCCCTTCATCCTGGTGGGTGCACCCGTCAGCGCGCTGGCGTTCGTTTTTCTGCCCCTGGCATCCAGTCTCTTCCTTTTCTTCATGGCAGCCTTGTTCCTGCTGCTGGGAATGGCCGTCTGGCGCACGCCGGTGGTCGCATTGATGCCGGATATTACGCCCTCTGAACATCGTTCCGTTGGCAACGGCATCATCAACCTGATGGGCGGATTGGGTTCGATCATTGCCTTCCTGGGAGGTGCAACACTCTACGAGATGAATCCTGAATACCCGTTCCTGCTGGGTGCAGTTCTGGTGGTTGTGGCAGCGCTGCTGGTGCTCGCATTCATCCGCGAGCCCAAGGTATATCCGTCCAGCAATGAAGATCGTCCAAACCTGATCAAATCGGTCGAAGGACTCTTCAGTGCGGATGATAAGAGCCCGCTTCTGATGCT
>DNOU01000160.1:11622-14158 GCA_003501835.1 Anaerolineaceae bacterium
CGCCGTACCACCATCATGATCGGCATTGCACTGATGGCGATCGGCATTACCACCATCTTCCTGCTTCCGCAGGAGACTCTCACCCATGTGGTCACGAAACTTCCCGCCTTGGGCAATGTGCCTGTGCTGGGGTTGATCCTGATGGGTATCGGCGTCGCATGGGCTTGCATCAACATCAACAGTTTGCCGATGGTGGTGGATATGACCGATGATGTTCATATTGGAACATTCACGGGGCTTTACTACCTCTTTTCCACCGTGGCAGCCATCCTGGGTCCGAACATTTACGGTTGGATCATCCAGTTGAGCAAGGGTAATTTCGACCTGGTGCTGCTCATCAGTCCCGTATTCCTGGTAGGAGCTTTCCTGTGCATGGCATTTGTCAAGCGCGGCGAGGCAAAGAAAACATTGCCGGTGACAGACTGAACAGAACGCATTTCAAGTCTGTATTTCAAGTCTTGCATACGCTTTAAAAAGAAGTTATACTTTAAAAACCGTGCGGTTAAACATTTGAATTTCCGCAGCTCAACCAATCTCTGTAGGAGGAGAAACTAATGTCCAAAAAGTTGTTTCCGATTTTAGCAGTCCTGCTCGTGGCCGCGATGGTCCTGACCGCTTGCGCCACACCCACCGCCGCGCCCACTGAGGCACCAACCACTGCTGCGCCCACTGAAGCCCCGACCGAAGCTCCAACCGAAGCTCCGACCGAAGCCCCGAAGTTCCTTGTCTGCCAGGTCACCGATACCGGTGGTATTGATGACAAATCCTTCAATGCCACGGCATGGAAGGGTGTTGAGGATGCTGTGACCCAGTTGGGCGTTGAGGGTAAGTACCTCGAGTCCAAGGAAATTGCTGACTTCGAGAAGAACATCAACGCCTTCATCGATCAGAAATGCGATATTATCATCACAGTTGGCTTCCTCCTGGGCGATGCAACCAAAGCTGCTGCTGAAGCTCATCCTGATCTGAAATTCTCCATCGTCGATAACAGCTACTATCCTCCAATTGACAATATCGTTTCCCAGGCATTCCAGACGGATGAAGCCGCTTTCCTGGCTGGCTACTTATCTGCTGGTGTAACCAAAACTGGCAAAGTCGGTACCTTTGGTGGCATGAATATCCCGACCGTTTCCATCTTCATGGATGGTTACGCTCGCGGCGTTGCCTACTACAATGAGAAACATGGAACCACTGTGGAAGTCTTGGGCTGGAGCACCGAGACCAAGGAAGGTTCCTTCACCAATGACTTCAGCGATCAGCAAAAAGGCAATGACACCGCCGTGTCCATGATGGACGAAGGCGCTGACATTATCGTCCCGGTTGCCGGCCCGGTTGGATTGGGCGCTGCTGCAGCTGTGAAAGCCCGCACCACTGCGGAAAACCCGGTCTACATCATCGGCGTCGATTCTGACTGGTTCCTCACTGCCCCCGATTATGCTGACATTGAGCTGACCTCCATCATGAAGAATATGGACGTCACCACCCTGAATGTGATCAAGTCCGCAATGGATGGCACCTTCAAAGGTGGCAATACTATTGGCAATCTCGCCAATGGCGGCGTCGGTCTCGCACCCTTCCACAATCTGGATGGTGTCGTTTCCGCTGAGCTGAAAGCCGAACTCGATCAGGTCAAGGCTGACCTCCTCTCTGGCGCCATCACCCTGAATCCGGAATACAAGCAGTAATTTGCCGATTTGCTATGAAAAGGCTGGAGGTTGACTCCAGCCTTTTTTGTCTCGCTTTGTTAATTTCCTGCTTGTGATAAAATACAAAGAATAATCCCAACATTTTCACCATGGAGTAATGCATGGCTCCAATTCTTCAGCTCAAAGGAATCACCAAACGATTCCCTGGCGTTTTGGCGAATGACCATATCGATTTATCCCTCAACAAGGGGGAAATCCTTGCCCTTTTGGGTGAGAATGGCGCCGGGAAAACAACTTTGATGAATATCCTCTACGGCCTGTATCAACCCGACGAAGGAGAAATTCTTGTCGATGACAGGAAAATTTCCATCAACTCACCGACGGATGCCATCAAAGCGGGTATTGGCATGGTTCATCAGCACTTCATGTTGATCCCGGTGTTCACAGTCACCGAAAATGTAATGCTTGGATCAGAGTCTGTAAGACCCGGCGGGTTTCTCGACCGGTCAAAAACGGCTTCACGCATCCACGAGATTTCAAAACAATACAAACTGGAAGTTGACCCCGACGATTATGTAAAAGATCTCCCCGTGGGTGTTCAACAGCGTGTGGAAATCATCAAATTGCTCTATCGAAACGCTGAGATCCTGATCTTCGATGAGCCCACAGCTGTGTTGACACCGCAGGAAGCCGACGAGCTCTTCGGCATCATGAAAGAGCTGACCCGGCAGGGCAAATCCATTATTTTCATCACCCACAAGCTGCGCGAGGTGTTGGAAGTCGCTGATCGGATTATGGTCATCCGCCGCGGAGCCGTGGTGGGTGAAGCGGATCCCAGGGTGGCTAACCGAAATGAACTTGCGGAGATGATGGTCGGACGCGCTGTCAAT
>DNOU01000176.1:0-538 GCA_003501835.1 Anaerolineaceae bacterium
CCATTGCCAACCAGAAGGAACAACGCGAGGTGTGGTCTTTGAGGGTGCCGTATGTGACCTCCATTCTCATGTACAACCGCCCTTATGGTGAGGTCAGGGGTATCAATGACCTGCAAAAAGAGTATGAAGCACAATTCGGTTCCGGTACATACTATCCAAATGTCATGCTGGTTTTTTATTCCTTCCGCTTGATGGTAGCCTTCGGTTTTCTGCTGCTTTTTGCCGCGCTATTGGCAAACCTTTGGCTGTTGCAGAAAAAACCACTTGAAGATCGAAAGTGGCTGGCAGGGTTCCCATTCTTGATTGCACTTCCATACATCTGCAATACAGCAGGATGGATTGTTGCTGAAAGCGGGCGCCAACCGTGGGTGGTGTGGGGGCTGCTGAAGACCCAGGATGCTGTTTCGCCGAACCTCACACCTGGCATGGTGCTTACGACAATAATCGGCTTCGCGGTGATCTACTCGATTTTGATGGCAGCAGATGTTTATCTGATGGCGAAATATGCCAAACGAGGGGCTGGATCTGAAGAAGCTCC
>DNOU01000176.1:569-7995 GCA_003501835.1 Anaerolineaceae bacterium
GGAATTTTGCTGCCTGTGTTGGGTAAGGACGACAATGAACGCAGGGTGATTCTTAATACAATCGGTCCGCACTGGGACGGCAATGAAGTGTGGCTGATCACTGCGGGAGGCGCCACATTTGCGGCATTCCCCAACTGGTATGCCACACTGTTTAGCGGCTTCTACCTGCCGCTCTTCCTCATCCTCATCACATTGATCATTCGCGGTGTGGCTTTTGAATTCCGCTCAAGGGATGACAACCCGCTTTGGCGAACTGCCTGGGATTGGGTATTATTCGTCGGTTCGCTGGTTCCGGCGTTCCTCTGGGGAGTGGCATTTGCCAACATGGTCCATGGAGTGCCCATTGACTCTGCCATGCAGTACACAGGTGGATTCTGGAACCTGCTCAATCCCTATGCCATCCAGGCTGGAGTCCTTTCATTGCTTGGATTCACACTCCACGGTTCCATTTTTCTCACCCTGAAAACAGCCGGCACGGTGCATGACAAAGCCCGCAGATGGTCTGGCGGATTGTGGGTGGCAACCCTGGTAGCGGCGCTGGCGGTTGCGGCAGGATCATACACATACAGCGGCGTGATCGTAGGATTTGGATGGAATGCCGGTTTGCTTTTGTTGGCAGGGATCCTGGTTTTGGTGCTGCTGCGGGTATTCATGGCAAAAGGNNCGGGAAGGATGGAGTTTCATTCTTTCAACGCTTGGTGTTTTGGTCTTTAGCGCTGCGATCTTTGCACAGCTCTTTCCCAATGTCATGGTCTCTTCCACGGATCCACAGTTCAACCTGACGATCTATAACGCAGCTTCAGGGTCGTACACGCTGGGAGTGATGTCCAAAGTTGCCCTGTTCCTGGTGCCCTTGGTATTGCTTTATCAGGGTTGGACATATTGGATCTTTCGAAAACGCATTTCCGGCCAGGTGGAAGGGTTGCATTATTGAATTTATCCTCAATGCCTGGATCCAGGAGCGGAGATCATACTCCGCTCTTGTTCTATTTACCTTTTTACCTGTCTGACATAAAATCAAATCATCACTTCATTGGAGGAATCGATGGGTACAAATGTCAAGAAGGTCATCAAGACTGAACTCGCACCAGCAGCATTGGGGCCTTATTCGGTCGGCATCCAGGCGGGTCACTTTATTTTTACGTCAGGTCAACTCGGTATTGACCCCGGGACCGGATCCATCGTCGAGGGTGGAATTGAAGCAGAAACCCGCCAGGCGTTGACCAATGTCAAGAACATACTGGAAGCAGCTGGTTCTTCTCTTGCCCTGGTGGTCAAGACCACGGTGTTTCTTCGTGACATGGCGGATTTTGCCAAAATGAACGCGGTATACGCCGAGTTCCTGGGGACTGACTCACCAGCCCGTTCAGCGGTGCAGGTTATCCTGCCTAAAAATGGTGCCGTCGAAATTGAGACGATTGCGCTGATACCCGAAAAAGAATAGACAGAGAGTTCCATGCCTGC
This sequence comes from Anaerolineaceae bacterium, assembly GCA_003501835.1. Classification (GTDB taxonomy): domain Bacteria; phylum Chloroflexota; class Anaerolineae; order Anaerolineales; family Anaerolineaceae; genus UBA6107. The sequence goes on from DNOU01000176.1 coordinate 2,034, forward strand.
TCAGTCGATATTGCTTGCCGACGAAGATGCAAGTCTCCTTGAAGTGGAGCGTTTTTACCTGGAGAGGGAGGGCTTCAGGATTTTCAGCGTCAAGTCCGGCTTCGATGTGCTGAATTCTGTCCAGAATATCCATCCCGATCTGATCCTCCTGGCGATGAAATTACCGGGGCTGGGCGGATTTGAAATATGCAGCCGGTTGCGCAGCGAAAACAACCAGGTTCCCGTCATGGCTATTTTTGCCAGCGAAGTTGAAATGATCCAGTCCATTAACATTCCCCTGGACGCCGATGATTACCTGGCAAAACCATTTCCGCCTCGTGAAATGGTCGCCAGGGTGAAAGCCATCCTCCATCCTCAAAAACCACGTTCAAGCCACAAAGAAGTCTCGAATGCAATCGGTGCGCTGAAGTTCGATAGCCGCACTGGCGATTTCAAGATCAAAGATCGTGTCGTTCAAATGAGGAGCCTTGATCACGATCTGCTGCTTTGTTTGATGAATGCGGCGGGTAAATTTGTCTCGCCAGATCACCTGATGCGCGCAACCTGGGGTGCCGACGATGTACGCCAGACGGCGAGTGTGGATGCCCATGTCGCCCGTCTACAAAACCTTCTTTCAGGATGCCGCCTGAAGATTGTGATCGATTCTCAGGCAGGATATAAACTGGAGTCCTAGGACCAGGCCACAGTGGAATACACATTGACCCAGCCGCTGGTATCCATCTTCATTCCCTGTTACAACGAGGAAAAAACGATCGGTCTGCTTCTGGATGCGATCAGGAATCANNTGCACCCGGAAATGAGGATCCAGGTGGTGGAGAATCCCAGGCGCATAATTCCCGCAGGTTTGAATGCGGCAATCCGTGCTTCAAGTGGGGAAATCCTCACGCGTCTTGACGCTCATTCAATTCCAGCCGCCAATTACATTGAATTGAGCGTCCTTGCCCTGCTGGAAGGCAGGGGTCAGAATGTTGGGGGCGTGATTGAGATCAAACCCGGGGGTGATTCCTGGATTGCCCGATCCATCGCTGTGGCTGCTGCCCATCCCCTGGGTGTGGGTGATGCACGTTACCGCTGGGCAACCCAGGCAGGACCTGCCGATACGGTGGCTTTTGGCACATTTTACCGGGAACTGTTTGAGCATATTGGCTATTATGATGAGACTTTGCTGATCAATGAGGACTACGAGCTCAACACCCGCATTCGACGCAGCGGGGGGGTGATATGGGTCGATCCAGCGATCAAAGCAGTCTATTTTTCTCGCAGTGATCTTCGCTCACTGGCGAGGCAATATTTCTCGTACGGTTATTGGAAATTCAAAATGCTCAAGCGCTATCCAGGATCACTCAGATGGCGCCAGGCTATACCTCCTTTGTTCGTGGCTGGCATTTTGATGTTATTATTATGCTCAGTCTTCTGGTCATTTGCACGGTTGCTGCTCGGATTAAGTCTGGGATTCTATCTTCTGGTGCTGCTGGCGGGTTCCATTGCGCCGGCCAGAAAGAAACAAGACAGTGGAATGCTGCTGGGAATACCGCTCGCGATCATGACCATGCACCTTTCCTGGGGTACCGGGTTTATTTGGAGTTTGCTGCATGGGGGCAGCGCAAGATAAAAAATGGCTTTGGAAAATGGTAGCCTGCAATCTCGCTGGCGGCTGCGGAGTGGGGAACGCAAGTCGATTTTGGTATTGGGTGATTTTATTGCTGCAGTGATTGCCCTCTTTATCTCGCTTTATTTTTGGGGACAGGCTGATTGGCTGGATTTTTCCTGGAGCTTCCTCAATCAGCGTATCCCCTTATGGTATTACCTGCTGCCCATCCTTTGGATCGCCCTGTTGATCGAAGTTTACGACCTGCATCGGGCGAATCACGTTATGGAAACAGTCAAAGGGATTGCCACGGCGGCGGGTCTTTCCCTGCTGCTTTATCTGATCATTTTCTTCGTCTCGGAATCCAATTCATTACCCCGAAAAGGGATCGCGATCTTCATCGTTGCCGCCACTGTGCTGACTTTTTCCTGGCGCATGCTTTACATCCGCATCTTCACCGCGCCTGCATTTACCCACCGTGCCCTGATAGTGGGCGCGGGCATTGCGGGCTCGGCTTTTTACCGCAGCTATCAGAAATTGCAGACAATTCCCTTGCATATCATCGGTTTTGTGGATGATGATCCTCAAAAGGCAGTCATCACCGTGGAAGGTCTGCCTGTGCTGGGATCGGGAACCGACCTGCTTGAGATCATCGAGCGAAACCAGGTGACCGATGTCATCTTTGCCATTTCCGGTGATTTGAACCCCGAATTGTTTCATTCGCTCCTGGAAGCAACGGAAAAGGGTGTGGAAATCTCATCTGTTCCGGTGCTTTATGAAGAACTCTTCGGCAGGGTACCAATCTTCATTCTCCAATCCGATTGGATCTTGCGGTCTTTCATTGATCAAACCCACACGACTGGATTTTATGAGTCTACTAAAAGGCTGATCGATGTCCTGGGCAGCATCCTGGGATTGCTGGTTTTTATTCTCACCTTCCCGCTCTTTGGCCTGTTAACGCTGATCGATAGTGGAGCTCCCATCTTCTTTAAACAAGATCGGGTTGGTCTGAATGGCAGACCGTTCACCATGTACAAGTACAGGACCATGGTCAAGGATGCAGATCGGGACGGAATTTCGCGATCTTCCCGGGAAAAAGATGAACGGGTGACCCGGGTGGGAAAATTGCTGCGTAAAAGTCATATGGATGAGCTCCCCCAGTTCTTTAACATCCTCAAGGGTGAAATGAGCATTGTGGGTCCGCGCAGTGAGCAGATTGAGCTGGTCAGCCAGTACCAGAAAGAGATTCCGTTTTACCGCGCCAGGCTTTTTGTCCGGCCGGGATTGACCGGTTGGGCACAGATCCATCAACGGTATGCTTCCAATGTCGCTGAAAATGGCATCAAACTTGAATATGATCTGTATTACATCAAGCACCGCAGCTTGATCCTGGATTTCACCATCATTCTTCGGACTGTGGGGGCAGTGATCGGGCTAAAAGGATTATAGATGAGAGGCAAACCCGTTCTGCGCAACCGCACCCTTTTCTTCGTGGATATCATCCTCACTGCAGCGGCAGTTTTAGGTGGGTATGCCCTGCGTTTTGAGTTGGGAGCACAGTTTTACGATTACCTGCCTTCAGCTTACTGGATGATAGGCGCTGCGGTGGTCCTCAAACCGACCATTTATTACCTTTTTGGTATGTACCGGCGGATGTGGTCTTATGCCAGTATCAATGAACTGAAGTTGATCGTGGCAGCAGTGAGCACTGCGTCTGTGTTCACATCCATGACCGTGGTCATTCTGGCAGCTTTGAAAGCATTTACAGGCGTTCCCCGGAGTGTGCTGGTATTGGATTGGCTGCTTTCGATCATTCTCATCGGCGGTTCCCGATTTATCATGCGCATGCTTTCGGAAACCACAGGTGCCGGATCAGGTGTGGGAATAAGTGGTCAGCTGCGCAAGGCTTTGATCGTCGGGGCAGGAGATGCCGGAGCTCTTGTGGTCAAGGAACTGCAGAAGAACCCGCAGCTGAATATGAAGGCGGTCGGGTTCCTGGATGACAACCCCGCCAAACAAAAACAGCAAATCTCTGGCGTACCGGTGATCGGCACTCTTAACGATATGAGCAAGGTACTCGAACACCAGCGGGTGGATGAGGTGATCATCGCCATACCAAGCGCTGGCGGAAAAGTCATCCGCACCGTGGCAGATGTCTGCAGGTTGAAGGGGATACCATTCCGTACGATGCCCGGTATTTATGAACTGATCGGCGGCAAGGTCAATATCAACCGCCTTCGCGAGGTGGATATTACCGACCTCTTGCGCCGTCAGCCCACGCATATGATGGAAGAAAAAGTGGGTTCAACCATTACCGGGAAAATGGTCATGGTCACCGGTGCGGGTGGATCCATCGGGCGTGAGCTGTGCCGTCAAATTGCACGCTGGGCGCCTTCGGGGTTGATCCTTCTTGGACATGGCGAGAACAGCATCTTTGAATCATTGATTGAAATCCAGGAGAGTTATCTCAATCTTCCCATCTTCCCGGTGATTGCCGATATCCGCGACCTCCCGCGTTTGATGAGTGTTTTTGGCAGATTTAAGCCGGATGTGGTCTTTCATGCCGCGGCACACAAACATGTGCCCCTGATGGAAGTGAACGTTGATGAAGCGGTGACAAACAACGTGATGGGGACGCTCAATGTTGTCAGGGCATGCGAAGCCAACCAGGTTAAACGCCTGGTGATGATCTCGACCGACAAAGCCATCCGTCCGGCAAATATCATGGGCGCGACCAAGCGACTGGCAGAGATGATCGTGCTTGATGCTGCCAAAAGGACCGGTAATGCGTATTGCGTGGTGCGCTTTGGCAATGTTCTGGACAGCCGGGGGAGTGTGGTGCCGCTCTTCAAACGCCAGATCGCACGCGGGGGACCGATTACCATCACCCATCCAGACATGGAGCGTTATTTTATGACCATTCCAGAGGCGGTTTACCTGGTGCTGCAGTCTGCTTCCATGGGCAACGGGGGTGAAACTTTCGTGCTCAATATGGGCCAGCAGGTGCGCATACAAAGCCTGGCAGAAGATTTGATCCGGCTTTCAGGGCTCGAACCCAACAAGGATATCGAAATTGTCTACACGGGCATCCGCCCAGGCGAAAAACTGAGCGAAGACCTGTGGGAAGGTGGAAATATGTTCCAACCCACAGATCACCCGGAAATCTACAAGTTTGACGATCCATCCAACCTGACCGGAAAAGAATTGGCTGAAAAAGTCGAGCAGCTGTTTGCCCTGGCGTCAGCATGTGATACGGGTGGGATCATTAACCTGGTGGATGAGACCATTCCTGGTTCTGCGGTTGCCACAACTCCACCCATTGAGCTGACTTCGATAGACCTGTTATGAAGGCTTCTCTCCAAGAGTGGAAGGAATATCTCAGTCAGTTCCCCAATGCGCACATTCTCCAAAGTGGTGAGTGGGGAGAGTTGAAATCCAGGTTCGGATGGCAGTCGGAACGTATTATTTCCAACGGTATTGGGGCACAAATCCTTTATCGCCGGCTTCCGGCGGGATACCACATCGGCTATATTGCCAAAGGCCCGGTAGGGGGAGAGATCGGGATCCTTCAGGATGAGATCGACCGTCTCAGCCGGGCTCTCCATACCATATTCCTCAAACTTGAACCGGATGGCTGGCTGGAGGTCAGCCCAGAATCGTCTATCGCGGGTATTTCCTGGCAGGTTTCCAGACCCATTCAACCTCAGCGAACAGTCGTCGTGTCTCTCGATGGGTCACCGGAAGATATTCTGGCACGCATGAAGCAGAAAACCCGTTATAACATCCGGCTGGCAGAAAAGAAGGGCGTCACCGTAAGTTCAGATTCGGACCTGGCTGCTTTTTATGCCATGATGAAGACCACCGGTGCACGAGACCGGTTTGGGGTTCATTCAATGGCTTATTACCAGGCAGCATATGATCTGTTTCATCCGCTCGGACAATGTGAGCTCTTTACCGCCAGGGTGGAAAATAAACCGCTGGCTGCGTTGATGGTTTTTGTTCGTGGAGAAACAGCCTGGTACATGTACGGGGCTTCCACCGATGAATTGCGCAACCTGATGCCCACTTACCTGCTTCAATGGCAGGCGATGCTCTGGGCGAAAGCCAGAGGCTGCCTGATGTATGACCTGTGGGGAATTCCGGATTTGGACGAGGAAGAGCTCGAAGAGAATTTTGTCCAGAAAGAAAGTCACCAGGGATTGTGGGGCGTATACCGCTTCAAACGTGGTTTTGGAGGACAGGTCCGACGCAGTCTTGGGGCAGCGGACAGGGTGTACAAACCCTTGCTTTACAGAGCATACCAGCAGGTGTTGAAAGCCCGCGGGGGAAGTGAAGAATGACCGGTCTTCACTACTGTCTGAAATGCGGCACCCG
>DNOU01000176.1:8019-9366 GCA_003501835.1 Anaerolineaceae bacterium
GAAGGAAGGGTGCTGCTCGTCCAGCGTGCGTACGACCCGTGGTACGGCTGCTGGCATTTTCCATCCGGCTATGTTGAAGTGGATGAAGTTCCCAAACGGGCTGCCGAACGCGAAGTACGCGAGGAAACTGGATTGAACATCACCTGCGGTGGACTGGTCAATGCCTACCTTTACCAGGACGATCCACGGGGAAACGGTGTAATCCTGGTTTATCGCGCGAAGAGTGTGATGGGCGAACCAGGTTCATCTCCAGAAACGTTGGCAAGCCGGTTTTTCTCGGTTGAAGAAGTCCCACTCCTCCCGCTGGCAGGGCAAAGCGGGGCACAGGAAGTGAATGAATGGCTCGCTTCCAGGAAGAATGGTCATCACAATGGCTGAAGAATCTGCCTGGAATCGCACCCTGTTAAGCCTGCCCCAACCCCATTTGCTGCAAACATCTGAATGGGCGGATCTGAAAGCCGGGGTGGGTTGGACGAACCTTCAGCGCACATGGAATGTAGATGACCGGGTGGCGGCTGCAGCATCGATCTTGAAGCGCACTTTCCGATTGGGAGGAGTAGGACCGCAGATTTCCATACTCTATATTCCCCGGGGTCCGCTGCTTGATTGGGCCAATGGTGAGCTGACGGAATATGTGATCGGCGACCTTGAAAAGCTGTGCGTTAAGGAAAAAGCCATTTTTATCAAGCTGGATGCCGAGATTCCCCTGGGAACGGGGGTGCCGGGCACCGGGTTGTACATCGAAGACCCAATCGGAAGGCAGGTCAGTGATCTTTTGAGCCGCCGCGGCTGGCGGATTTCTTCAGAACAGATCCAATTCAAAAACACCATGCTGCTCGACCTGAGCGGAAGTGAGGAGGAGTGGCTGGCTCGGATGAAGCAAAAGACGCGTTACAACCTGCGTCTGGCGCAGAAAAATGGGGTGACCGTTCGCCCTGCCGGGCTGGATGAACTTGAAACCCTTTACCAGATGTACGCCGAGACCTCAGTACGCGATGGATTTGTCATCCGCGGGCGGGACTATTACCTGGATATCTGGAGACGTTTCATCACAGCCGGAAAGGCGCATCCGTTGGTGGCAATGGTGGAAGGGCATATCATCGCCGGGCTGGTGCTCTTCAATTTTGGAAAACGAGCCTGGTACCTGCATGGCATGTCCACCCAGCATCACCGCGAAAAGATGCCCAACTACTTGCTGCAGTGGGAAGCCATGCGTCTGGCAAAGGCATTGGGATGTGAAAGCTACGACCTTTGGGGTGCACCAGACGAGTTCGACACCGGGGATCGCATGTTTGGAGTTTATCGCTTCAAGGAAGGATTGGGAGCGAAAGTGAGTCTCACCCCGGG
>DNOU01000058.1:0-737 GCA_003501835.1 Anaerolineaceae bacterium
TGATTCCAAAAATCTGCCATGAAGTACCGCTTGTTGCGGATCATTTTCCAGGATTGCTGCCACATCCAGATGCGCTGCTGGGGGGTGACCATGTTTTCCAGGGTATATGCCCGGCCGATGGGCAGGTACTGAAACAGCCAGGCGATGGACACGTGCTTTTGATTGAAAAGGAAATCCGTGAATTCTTCAGAAAGGATTTCCTCAACGTTGTTGTGCATGGCAGTGAGCGATGCGCCGTAGATCACCCCGTGGTCATAAAGGGTGTCCATCGCTGCCATCACCTGATCGAACACTCCAGCCCCGCGGCGGGCATCTGTACGCTCGCGCCACCCCTCCAATGAGATCATGGGGATCAAATTGCCGAGATCCGCTATCTTCTGCGCCACCTCGCGGGTGATGAGCGTACCGTTGGTGTAGAACATGAAATAGATATCCTGATGCCTGGCTGCCAGATCGAGGATTGTCTTTCCCTGTGATCGGTATGCCAGGGGTTCACCACCGCTGATGACTACAAATTGAGAACCCCAAAGTGCGCGCGTCTCGCTCACCGCCTTATCCAGCACATCCCAGTCCAGCGCCCGAACCTGGTCATCCGCATCTGCATAACAGCCCAAGCAGTGTAAATTGCAGGCTCTCGTGGGGCTAATCAGGAGGAACGAGGGGATATCAAAGCCGAATTTTTCATGAAAGGCTGCTGACCGCTCCACCAGGTGGCTTTTCATCACGAACAAATCCTT
>DNOU01000058.1:806-1089 GCA_003501835.1 Anaerolineaceae bacterium
CCCGCTTGAACCAGCGGTCTACCAATGACATTGACAGCTTTACCAGTGGCTTAAAACGTACGATCCCGGGACCCACTTTAATGGCCAGATCAAGAAAGAAGGTCAATCCAGTCGCTTTTTCAGGGCTGGTCATTCTGGTTGGGGTTATTGCTGCCATATCGCCTCCTTCCGAAGTTTCCACAATGAGAGGGTATTGATGAAGGATTACCTGTGGGATTTTGTACCGTTGCCGTAAAAATGAAACGGGATTCCATCCGTATGTGATCTGCGGCGAAATGGTTCA
>DNOU01000058.1:1133-3324 GCA_003501835.1 Anaerolineaceae bacterium
GGCGGAATATCTTGATCATTCAGCTTAAGCGAACTTGATCTTCTCCAGCAATGGATTGTTCGAATTTATTGAGAACCCATGGTTATTTGAGAAAAAAGATTCATCGCCCGGATGGATTCGCCAATTTTTACAAAGGGTGGTATAAGCGATAGAATCATGTATCATTAGCGGGAAAAGATATCGTGCATTCAAAAATTGCATCAGTGAAGGGATTATTCATGAGTGAAGTTGAGAAAAACCAAGGCGGGACTGCTGATTCTGCTGCCGAAACACCGGCGAACGCCTCCAAAACAGCCATAACCAGTTCAGTGGTCGCCTGGTTCATCCGACTATTCAAAGGTATGCTCGTGGGTGTTGGCGCCATCCTTCCCGGGCTTTCCGGGGGGGTTCTGGCAGTGGTTTTTGGGATTTACGAACCATTGGTGAGATTCCTGGCAAATATCCGTTACAAGTTCATGGCAAACCTGCGCTTTTTCCTGCCTGTGGGCATTGGCGGGCTGCTGGGTGTTTTCATCTTTTCCGCGGTGGTGGATTACGCATTCACTCACTTCGCCGCACAATTCATCTGGCTGTTTATCGGATTTATCACCGGTACCTTCCCATCCCTTTACAAAACATCCGGCAAGGAAGGTCGCAACCCCGGACACTGGGTGCTGCTCATCGTGATCTCCGTTGGCACCTTCTTTCTCATGCACTGGATGGAAACCATCAACAATGTCACTGTCCAGCCGAATTTTTGGGTATGGCTGGCAAGCGGTGCCCTGACTGGTCTTGGATTGGTGGTTCCCGGTTTGAGCCCTTCGAACTTTCTCATTTATGTTGGGCTTTACCAACCCATGGCAGCCGGTATCAAGGACCTGAACTTTGGCGTGATCATCCCTCTCGTGCTGGGATTGGCCATCTGCGTCCTGTCCCTTGCCAAATTGTTCTCCTGGCTGTTCAAGAAATATTATGCCGGCATGTACCATTTCATCATCGGTATCGTCATTGGCTCCACGGCAGCCATCATCCCCAGCGGAGTGACAGGTTGGACAATTGCAGTCTGCGCCGCGCTGTTTGCGGTGGGAGCAGCAATTTCATATGCGCTCGCCAAAGCAGACGAAGCGCATCCCCACGAATCCATTTTTGATTAACCTGGACATCGTTTGATCAAAAGGTCTTCTTTCTGGAAGACCTTTTTTTGATTCATCTCCCGTATTGAAAATTGCAACAATTGTTGCATTTTTCCAGCGTTGCATTATAATGTTTGCAACAATTGTTCCAAGGAGCAAGAGATGAACTGGCTGCTTTTCCTTTCACAACTCCCCATCACTCCTTCAAGCCTGCGTGTCAATGTCTGGCGCAAGATGCGTGCCCAGGGCGCGCTGGGCTTGCAGAACGGGGTCTGGATACTGCCTGACGAGACAGAACAGGTCAATTTTTTAATGGAACTGTGCAAAATGATCCATAAACAGGGGGGGAAAAGCCAGATCTTCAAGGTCAGCACACTGGAAGAAAACTTTGAACAGGATATCTTGAAGCGTTTCCTCCAGGACAGGGCAGCGGAATATGTCGAGCTCAAGGAACAATGTGCAGATTTCCTCAAGGAACTGGACAAGGAAATTCAGCGTAAGAATTTCTGCTTTGCCGAATATGAAGAAAATGAACAGGACCTGGGTAAGTTGGAGAACTGGTTTGGTAAGATCAGCAAGCGTGATTTCCTGGGGGGAGATCAGGCAAGCGAGGCTGCTGATTGGCTCGAAAAATGCCGGCAGAAATTTGCCGAGTTCGCAGATCAGGTGATCATCAACGAAAACTAGAATCATAGGCGCAGAATGCCCTTTGACCCGCGAGTCGTTGAAAATTCATAAGTTTCAATTTGAAGCTTACCCTGGAAATGGAGACTTCCAAAGTCCTCTTCCAGCGGGATGAGAATGATCAATCGAGGAAAAATGTCAGAAATCGTGGAAAACAGCAAAACATCAACGGAACGGGTCAAGATCAAAGACCTGCCCCGCAATGTATGGGCAGTGGGGCTCACCAGCTTTTTTATGGATATATCCAGCGAGATGGTGCTCAACATTGTGCCGCTTTTCCTGGCCAATGTGCTGGGCGTGCAAACCAGTATCATCGGTTTGATCGACGGAATTGCGGAAGCCATTGCCAGCACCCTGAAGCTCTTCTCTGGATGGCTATCAGACAAGATTGGCGG
>DNOU01000058.1:3410-4102 GCA_003501835.1 Anaerolineaceae bacterium
CTGGTGGCAGATTCGGTCACGCCCAAAACACGCGGGTTGGCATTTGGGTTCAACCGCGCCCTGGACAAGTCAGGCGCAGTGGTCGGCATTCTCATTGCTGCTTTGGTGGTGTGGCTGACGCAGAAGAATAACATTGATCTCACCAAGCCCACATTTCAGACCATCGTCCTGATCAGCCTGGTACCTGCATTTCTGGCTGTGATCTCCCTGAGCGTTGGTGCAAGAGATGTCGAGGTCAAGGGTCAGCGTGAAGCCCCCCGTTTTTCACTGCGGGGTATGGGGAAACCTTTCAATATCTTCCTGGTGATTATCAGCGTTTTCACATTGGGGAATTCCGCAGACTCTTTCCTGGTGCTCAGGGCTCAGAACCTGGGAGTCTCGGTGATCGGCATCCTGGTGATGCTGGCGGTGTACAACCTGGTCATTGCCCTGGTCGCCACACCCGCCGGGTCGCTATCAGACCGCATCGGGCGGCGAAAGTTGATCGTGGGGGGCTGGCTGGTGTACGCAGCAATCTATTTCGGCTTCGCTGCTGCACAGACTGCCTGGCTGGTGTGGATCCTTTATGTGACATACGGCCTATACTTTGGAATGGCATTTGGCACCGCCAACGCCATGGTTGCCGATCTGGTTCCAGAGCATCTGCGCGGCACTGCCTACGGTACATACAATGCCATTATTGGACTCCTGGC
>DNOU01000215.1 GCA_003501835.1 Anaerolineaceae bacterium
TCATCCAGATATTGTTTTGAGAGCATCCTCATCCAGTCTCACTCAAATCCTTTACTCCAGTTCCTGCCAGCGGATGGGACCGCTAAGGAAGCGCTGCCGCAGTCTGGGCAGCACAATCTCTCCCCAGGCGCGTTCAAAGTATTGGATGCCTTCATCCCACTTTTCTGAATTCCCCCAGCCGTCGTGAATGAGCGTGACGAGGGTCTCATCCTCGTTAATGGAAACAAGGTGCACCATCACGTGGGTGTAGTGATCGCGAATCAGCGGCAATTCAGGAAGAGCGTTCCAGGTGAAGGAGAGCAGACTCGGTTCATCTACCGCCAGCACCTTGCACCCCTCGCCGCCCTTCAAACCCACGGGTGAATCCAGGTTGAAATACATCTCGTAAGCCCCGCCGGGGACCAATTCGATGCGGCATTCCGGCGCGAAGAAGGTACGCACCCCTTCTTCCGTGGCCCAGGCTTGCCAAACCTGCCCGATGGGCGCGGGGATGATCTCAGAAAATTGAATGCTGCGGTTTTGAGGGTTATCCATTGGAATTTACTCTTCCTGGCGGTATGCGCGCATGGTCTGCCGGGTCTGCGCCACCAGGCGGAAGAAATGCCAGACGTGGTGCAGCGGACGGATGTGGCTGTGTTCGTCAGCGTAGATGGTGCGGATGGGAACCCAGGCGAGCTTCATACCGTTCTGAACGCAGCGCACGATCATCTCCACTTCATATTCGAAACCGCTTTCGCTGCTTTGCAGCATCACCTGCATCAAGCGCCGGGAAATCAGGCGATATCCGGATTGGTTGTCGTGGATCTTTTGCCCGATTGCCCAGGAAAAGAGCCAGGTGCCAATGGTATTGGAGCAGCGCCGCACGATGGGCATCTGGGCGAAATTACGCTGACCAATCACCAGGTCAGCGTCATTCTCTTCAAATTGCCGCAGAAAGAGCGGGATTTCGCCCGGGTCGTGCTGACCGTCTGCGTCAAGGGTGATCACGGCATCGAATCCATTGTCCACGGCATGCTCGAACCCGCGCATCAGCGCCATGCCCTTGCCCTGATTAGGCTGCTGCCGAATCAGTTCCGCGCCGGCCTCTTGTGCGATTTTTGCCGTATCATCCGATGAACCGTCATCCACCACCAGAACGGGCAGAAATTCGCCTGTCTGGCGTATCACATTGCCGATATGAACCGCTTCGTTGTACGCTGGTATCAACGCCAGGATAGGGGAGGAAGCGGTGTTGTTCATAGTTTGATCCATTCATTCCATGTTTCAGTTAACGCGCGCTCTTTATTCAGCAGACTGTCTCCCGCCGTTCAGGGTCTATTGTAGCATTATCTCTATTGAATTCGTGCGGTGGGTAAGCATAGAGACCCCCTCCTACCTCCCCCGTTTGCGAAAAACACGAAAACGGGGAGAGTTTTGTTGTGCTTTTCTTCCTTACGCCACTCGCTGCTCTCGGGGGCGCGCAGACCGCGATGCGTGACAATGGAGAGGAAGAATGGCACCTCCCTGGAAATGAACGCCGAGGCAAGCATATACCGAACATAGTGCAGTGAAAGAGTGTAAAAAGGCAACTCTCATTGACCGACCAATTCGAGATTTGTTAGGCAACACCATCTGGTTTACTGAGCTGTCAGATTGAAATAGTTGTAAACCGCGCTCGAGATGTCTGCAATAATGCGGTTGGCATAGTCGAACACCACCTGGTTGTTGTTCTGCATAAAGACAACCAGGATGTAATTGCCGCCAGGCGAATAGATGATCCCTGCATCTCCGATGGTGTGCATCAATCCATCTGCCGGGTCGATCGCCCAGCCGTGTTTGTGACCGATCTGGGTTCCCTCAGGCAAACCTGCTTCGAGCAGCACGCCAATCTTGTTGCGGGTGAGGTAGGTGAGCATGGACTTGCACTCATTTTGTGAGATCTCGCCGGGGAAGACTGCTGCAAAGGTTCCCCCGCCATTTTGTGCACACTGATAAATGTCATCAAGNNGTGTTTGCGGGGGACTTATAGGCTTTCAATAAAGGTGCACCCGGGTAAAACATCCCGCCCAGGAAGGTGTTTTTTAATCCCAGCTCCTGCATATCTGCGGTAATCCCCAGTGGGCCGAGGTTGGGGTCGATCACCTGTTTCATCAGCAGGTCGGGGGGATCATTCTGTGAACGCTCAATCATGCGCTCCATCAGGTCGGTGATCTCTGGTGAGGTGGGTTCACCCGTCCGGCGAAAAATGCTCACCATCACCGGAATTTTGATGATGCTTTCAGCAGAGAAGGCAATATCGGGCTGGAGATTCTCGCCATTCTGATACGCAAACTGTATTTCCTGTTGAGTTTGCAGGTCGCGCAGGTAGATCTCGGTCACACCGTCAAATTCGGAGAGGTCAAGAATTTGTCTGAGCAGGATCTTCAGGTTTTCGATGGATGGTTTTTCGGAACTCACCCGCACATACGAAAGATTGACTTTTCTTGCGGTGGGTGATTTAAGTGCTGTGCTGATCACATCCACTGCGCTGGTGACATCCAGCACTGAGCCGGGTTTGCCTGGCTCAAAATTGACACTGCCCGGAATGGGCGTATAGGGCTCGGCAGGCGAATCGTAGCGCAAGGCGATTTCATTTTGCAAATAAGATGTGAGCGTTTGCTCGTCGATTTTGGCTTTCAAGGGGACATTGGTGGTGGTGGGGAGTTGATTGAAGAGAAAATCCCAGAACGCTGTCCAGAAGGGCAGCGAGATACGAGCCTGGTCGGCTGCTGCCATCATTGACGCCAGATCGAGTGAAAAACCCAGTGTGGCTGGTTTCGCCTGGATCACAGCGTCGCCATAACGCATTTCTATGGGAATGGAATACGCCTGTGTGATTCGTGCTGCGGCCTGTTCCTGGTTCAATCCAGCTACGGGGACATCTGCAATCCTGGCTCCGGGAGGAAATGTAGCGCGCATCCGGCTGTAAACAACCAGTTCAAAGACCAGAACCAGGACAGCGGAGAAAATCAATGCCAGCGAAACCCAGCGCAGCATTGGAAAGTTCTTTTTGCGGTTCATGCAAGGTTCTCCTGTAAAAGTTGCTTTTCCGATTTTACCAGATTATGCATGGTCAGATTACTGCACGATCTTAAGGCTGGAAATTCTCCCTTGAATGGATATACTTATAGTATGTCCGGCAGCCAAGAGGCAAATTTCAATTTTCTAAAGACGCTATTCCCGTTTTATCTGCTTTCGGATGAAACGCTTCTCGATATGGCTGCAACTGCACGAAGAAAAGCCTTTAACGCTGGAGATTCCATTTTTGCACCCGATCAGGCTGCAAATATGCTTTGCCTGGTCGTTTCAGGTACCATACGCTTGAGGGGGAAGCGCAGAAAGACGACCCGGGACCTGGCATTTTTGACCAGCGGAGACCTTTTTGGACTTGAATCACTGGGGCGTGAACAGGTATACAAGACTCTGGCATTGTGCGAAACACGGACAGTAGCGCTCTTGATCACTGTGGCCAGTCTTTGGAAGGCGGCAGAAAATGAGCACATTTTCAAGCGGGTGATCACCATGCTGCACCGCACAGATCTGTTTGCCCGCCGGCTGGATCTCGATTGGTTGACCCCCGAAGAGCCGATTTTGTTGGTTTCCAGGCGCCATCCCTTTATCCTCATTACCCGCCTGCTTCTTTGGGGAACACTCACCCTGGCTCTGTTTGCTTTTCTTCTCTACCAATCATTCACCTCTGCCACTGCCTCCAGCTTCTTCCTCTTTCTTTCGATCTTTTCCCTGTGTTTAGGTGGAGGGGTGTCACTGTGGTCGGCTCTGGAATGGAGCAACGATTACCTGATCGTTACCAAACGCCGTGTGACCATGCAGCGTCAACTGGTGGGCTTTTATGAGGGAAGGCAGGAAAGTCCCTGGGAGGCGGTACTTTCGGTGGGTTTGGATACTACCGCCTGGTCCCGGGTGATTGGATTTGGCACGGTTACGGTGCGTTCCTACACTGGCGATCTGCTTTTGGAGAGATTACCGGAACCTGACCTGGTCTTTGCTCTGCTCGAAACCACCCGGCAGCGGATGGCGATGGAAAAGAGGCACGATGACGCGGCGCGTATTCGTGAAGCACTGACAAGCCGCCTGGAAGGGCGGGAAAATACCCGGGGGAAACTGGCGAAGAAATCTCGACCGCAGGAAGATGGAATGATGTACAGTTCCGGGTCCATCTCCGATTTCCTGGCACGTTTTTTTGGTCTTCGACTGGTCAGCCAGGGTGGCATCACTTATCATACCCACTGGATGATACTGCTGCGAAAGACTTTGCTACCGGCACTCCTCCTATTGTTGGTGGCGTTCGTCACCGCTGCCCGGGCATTCGGTTTGATCACGACGATGAGCGAAAGTTCACTCTATATCATGGCGATTTTCGGGGCATTGCTGGGCTGGGGTTGGTGGTTCTATCAATATCTGGATTGGTATAATGACGTTTACGTGATCACCTCAGATCAACTGGTGGATATTTCACGAAAGCCGCTGGGGCAAGAGGAGCGGCGATCGGCTCCATTGAAGAATATTCAAACGGTGGAGTACCGGCGAAATGGTCTCATCGGATTGATTTTCAACTATGGAACGGTGCACATCCAGATTGGCAATGAAGAACTCAGTTTTGATAATGTCTATCATCCGTCAGCCATCCAGCGTGAGATCTATGCCTGCTATGCAGCTTACAATGATCGGTTGAAGATGACAGAGCAACAGCGACTGGCCGATTGGATTGCCGCCTATGATGAGATCATGCGTGAGCAAGACCGTTATTCACCCAAAAACCGGGTAAAATAGGGAGGATTATTTGTAGATAGGAAGAGAAATGACAACCAGAGAGATTATTACAATACCGGATCCCATACTGCGCCGCAAGGCGCATAAAATTACAGATTTTGGCAAGGATTTTCAGACCCTCGCAGCTGACATGGTCGAAACGCTTCGTTCTGCGCCCGGAGTGGGCCTTGCTGCGCCGCAAGTGGCGGTCTCTTCGCGCCTGATTGTGGTGGAGTTCAATGTGGATGAGGAAGACGACGAATCACCCAAAAAGCTGTACATCCTGGCGAACCCCGAGATCGTTGAGGCATCTGAAGAAATGGTCAAGGGTATAGAAGGCTGCCTCTCGATCCCTGACCTGGTGGGCGAGGTGGAGCGCCACAAGAGCGTGGTGGTAAAGGCTCAAAACAAACTTGGCAAACCGGTCAAGATCAAAGCCAGCGGATGGCTGGCACGTATTTTCCAGCACGAAATCGATCACCTGGATGGGATCCTGTTCACGGATCGCACGGAAAAGATCTGGCAACCGCGAGAGGAAGAAGTCGCCATCGACTGACCATGTACCTGACGCATCTTTCGCTGACGAATTTCCGTTTATTTTCCCGCCTGGATATGGATGTACCCCGGCGGATTCTTTTGCTTGTGGGGGCGAATGCCCAGGGAAAGACATCCATTCTTGAATCGGTGTACTATCTGGCAACCTTCAATTCGTTTCATGCCGCGAGCGACCGGCAGCTGCTAAACTTTATCGCGAGCGAGCAGGATTTGTGTGTGGGACGCATTGTCGCCTCATTTCAGCGGGATGAGCGGCTGAGAAAACTTGAAGTGCGGCTGATCCAGGAACCATCGGGGAACGGCAGCCCAAAGTTCCGCAAGGAAGTGCTGCTGGATGGGGTGAAGGCTCCTGCCAACCAGGTCATCGGTCAATTCAATGCCGTTCTTTTCATGCCCCAAATGACGCGCATTATCGAAAGTGGTCCTGAGGAGCGCAGGCGTTACCTCAATTTCGCCATCTCGCAGACTGATCCCCTTTACATGCAGGCGTTATCNNTCTCAGCTCAGCTTTTGGGATGGATTGCTGGCATCACGCGCCGCGCTGTTGATCCACGCCCGCAGCAAGGCTTTGGATGAGATGGAGGCTCTGGCAGTAAGAGTGCATGAACGCTTGACGAGAGGCAGGGAAGTCTTTCGCATTCGTTACCTGCCTTCATATGATCCGCTGCCAGTGCCCAAGGACCAGTTCACCCTGCCATTGCAGGCAGGTTTGTCTCGCAGTGGATATTCCCACCGCCAGATTGAAGAAGGGTTTCTGGAGCAGCTCACGAAAGCCCGGGCTGAAGAAATCGCCCGCGGAATCACCACAATCGGCCCTCATCGCGATGAATTTCGGATCAGCGTCAATGGCATTGACCTGGGGGATTATGGCTCGCGGGGGCAGATCCGCACGGCCATTCTTTCGCTGAAAATGGCGGAAGTGGACTGGATTAGAGCGAGGACAAAACAATGGCCGGTTCTACTGCTGGATGAAACCCTGGCAGAACTGGACTTTGAACGGCGGCAGAGCCTGGTGGAGTATCTTGAAAACGCGGACCAGGTATTGCTCACCACCACCGATTTCAATCTTTTCCC
>DNOU01000096.1:0-914 GCA_003501835.1 Anaerolineaceae bacterium
GGCGGATCATGCTTGGGACATATGCCCTTTCTGCCGGGTATTACGATGCCTATTATGCCAAGGCGCAAAAGGTGCGCACCCTGATCAAGCGCGATTTCGACCGGGCATTCGAACAGGTGGATGCGATCGCCTGCCCGGTGGCTCCTTCCACCGCCTTCAAACTTGGAGAGCACGCTGGAGACCCTCTGGCAATGTACCTGGAGGATGTTTTCACCCTGCCCACCAACCTGGCGGGTGTGCCCGGTCTGGCCTTTCCGGTGGGGTTTGACGAGCGGCACCTGCCCATTGGAATGCAGTTGATGGGTCCTCATTTCAAGGAGGATGTGATCTTCAAGATCGCGCACGCATATCAGCTTGCCACAGGCTGGCACAGGCAAAAACCCCTTTGATCGACCCCAACACTCCGGAAGGAGTGTTTTTTCTTTCGTGCCCCTCCATGAATCTAAATCGCTCAAAATGCGTATACGAAGTAAACGCGCAACCAGAGGTGAAAATGAGCGATAACCAGAATTACACCATTGTGGATACCCGCCCGGGACCGGGATGGCTGGTACGGATACTGTATTTTATCTTCGTCGGTGTCTGGCTGGGAGCCATATGGATCATCGTTGCCTGGATTTTTAATATCACCATCATCGGGCTGCCGCTCGGACTGGCGATGATCAACTCGCTACCCCAGGTGATGACGCTGCGTCCGGCAAGGCGCAGAGAAGTGATTGAAGTGCGCAACGGTGTGCCAATTGTTCGATCTGAACCGCTTCAACAACACAACTTTCTACTTCGGGCGGTGTATTTTATCCTCATCGGTTGGTGGCTCAGCCTGGTGTGGATGATCCTCGCCTGGGCATTGACCGGTGTGACCCTGGGCCTGGGTCTGCCCCTTGCCTTCTGGATGTTCGACCGGGTACCCGCCC
>DNOU01000096.1:993-3050 GCA_003501835.1 Anaerolineaceae bacterium
CGGATTCAAAAAATCAAACAAAACAGGGGATTATGAACTCATCCTTTACAATCGTCATTCCGATGGCCGGGTTGGGATCCCGGATGCGTCCGCATACCTGGACACGACCCAAACCGCTGCTTTACCTCGCTGGAAAAACCGTCCTTGACCATTCTCTCGACCAATTCATCAGCCTGCCCCACCTGGAAAAGGCTGAATTTGTCTTTATTGTCAGCCCCACCCAGGGTGATCAGATCCAGGAACACATGCAGGCTGCCCACCCTGATATGATCGTCCATTATGTGGTGCAGGAACAGATGAAGGGTCAGTCTGAAGCCATCCGCCTGGCACGGGAGTTCATCCACGGTCCCACGCTGATCGCCTTTTCCGATACGCTCATTGAAACCGACCTGGGATTCTTGAATGATGAAACAGCTGACGGGATTGCCTGGGTGAAGACCATGCCCGATCCGCGGCGTTTCGGTGTGGTGGAAACGGATGCTGAAGGATGGGCGGTGCGCCTGATTGAAAAACCGCAGGACATGTCCAAAAATAACGTCGTGGTGGGTTTTTATTATTTTCGGGATGGCAATCAACTCATCGATGCCATCGATGAACAGGTCAAACGCAAAATTCAGCTGAAGGGTGAGTACTTCCTGGCGGATGCCATCAACCTGATGCTGGGGTATGGCGCCCGCTTCCGCACCCAAAAGACCGAGATCTGGCTGGACGCCGGAATACCTGAAGCCCTTTTAGAGACCAACCGGTATTTGCTGGATCATGGACGCGGAAATCACGATTTCCAGGCAGAGATGGGCGGTGTGACCATTGTGCCGCCAGTGTCGATTGCACCCGGTGTGCGCCTGGAGTGCTCGGTCATCGGTCCGCATGTGACCCTGGGAGAAGGGTGTTCCATCACCAGCGCCGTGGTACGTAATTCGATCATTGATGCAGGTACCCAGATTTCGGATATCGTCATCGAAGGTTCCTTGATCGGCCGCAATGTCAATCTTCAGGGTAGAGCTGAAAAGTTGAATATTGGTGACAATTCATGGATGGAGATGTAACCGAAAGCGTGGAGTGTTATTCGGGTAGCGAATACCCCGAAAGACCGCTTGCCTTCCACTGGTTGGGCGAACGTTTGGAAGTGAAAAAAGTGCTGGATGCTTCGATCACCCCCCGGGGCAAGACCTTTCGGGTGATGGCTGCCAACGGGCAGGAATTTATTCTTGGCTATGACCAGCAGTTGGATCGCTGGCAGATCGCCCCCGTATAAGGGGATCAAAATCAATCAAAACAGGAGAAGTCATGCGCGATCAGTATCTTTCTAGGCGGGTGGCAGGCCTCAAACCTTCAGGGATTCGGAAGTTTTTCGATATCGCTGAAACAATGAAAGATGTCATCTCGCTTGGGATCGGGGAGCCGGATTTCACAACGCCCGAGCCCGTTCTGCAGGCAGGCATCCAGTCTCTCCAACGCGGAGAAACGCATTACACCTCCAATTACGGCATCATTGAGCTGCGCGAAGCCCTCGCACAACACCTTGAAAAGCTCTATGGCGTGCACTACGATCCGGCAACCGAAATTGTGATCACTGTGGGCGGGTCGGAAGCGCTCAACCTTGCCGCCATTGCCCTGGTTGACCCGGGCGATGAGGTCATCATTCCCACCCCATGTTTCGTGGCATACCAGGCTGCAGTGATCATGGCGGGTGGGGTGGCGGTGGAAGTGCCCGGTCGCATGGAAAACAATTTCAACCTCGATCCTGAAGATATTCGCCGGGCGATCACTCCACGCACCAAAGCCATTCTCATCGGTTACCCCAACAACCCCACTGGTGCAGTAGCCAGCCGGGAGGCGCTGTTGGAAATTGCGAAGATTGCCGAGGAAAACGACCTGGTGGTGATCTCAGATGAGATCTACGACCGCCTGGTGTACGGCATCAAACATGTGTGCTACCCCTCCCTTCCAGGTACTGCCAGGCGCTCCCTCCTTCTGGGCGGGTTCTCCAAGGATTACGCCATGACCGGCTGGCGCATTGGATATGCAGCCGGTCCGGTAAATCTCATCAAAGGACT
>DNOU01000096.1:3091-3611 GCA_003501835.1 Anaerolineaceae bacterium
TTTCCCAGGGTGGGTGTGACCGGACTGGATGATGATACCTTCTGCAACCGTTTGCTGCAGGAGGAGCACGTGGCGATTGTACCGGGCAATTCCTTCGGGTTGGGGGGTGAAGGGTTCGCCCGCTGCTCTTATGCCACCAGCTACAGCAAGCTGGAGGAGGCACTTCAGCACATCGAGCACTTTGTGAATCGGCTGTAGAAAAACTGAGAGTCGAAAATCGAGAGTCAAGGGGCAAAGGGCACCGACGTCAAACAGTGCAATTTGCCGGGATCCGGCTCAAAGCATCCATGTTACAATCACCCATTATGAAATACGAACCGGTGATTGGCCTGGAAATTCATGCAGAGCTCGCCACAGAAACCAAGATGTTCTGCTCCTGCCGCGTGGTGGATACCACGCAGGCGGCTCCCAACACCACTGTCTGCCCGGTTTGTGCGGGCATGCCTGGCACCCTGCCCGTGGTGAACCGAAAGGCAGTGGAGTACGGCATCAGGGTGGCGCTGGCATTGGAGTGCCAGGT
>DNOU01000096.1:3695-6181 GCA_003501835.1 Anaerolineaceae bacterium
CGGGCGGGTGTGCCGTTACTGGAAATTGTTTCAGAACCTGACATGCATTCCATAGAGGATGTGCGCGGGTATGCCACCAGTCTGAGGGCGATCGTGCGTGCGCTGGGTGTGAACTCAGGAGATATGGAAAAAGGGGTGATCCGCTTCGAAGCCAACATCTCCCTGCGCCCGGCAGGCTCACAGGAACTCGGTACCCGGGTGGAGATCAAAAACCTGAACTCATTCCGCGCCATGGAGCGTGCCATACTCTTTGAGATCCATCGTCAGACAAAACTCCTGGACGCAGGCGCAGCCGTGGAGCAGGAGACCCTGGGCTGGGATGAGCCCAATCAGCAGACCTACTCACAACGCTCCAAGGAAGAGGCACACGATTACCGCTATTTCCCGGAACCCGATCTGCCACCACTGGTGGTGGAAGAGGACTGGGTGCGCAGGATCCGCGAAACCCTGCCTGAATTGCCGCGAGCCAGGGTGATGCGGTTCTGCCAGGTTTACGGACTGACCCCCGTTGAAGCCACCCTGTTGGTCAATGACGGCGAGGCTGCCGATTACTTTGAAACCACCGCAGCCCATTTGAAGGACGTTCCTGCACGGGTCGTGTTTGCCTGGCTTACCGGTGAAATCTTTGCCTGGATGAACCAAAATTCCGTGCCGCTGGTGCAGGTGAGGGTGCCCCCCACACGTTTGGCTGAGCTGATCAATGCCATTCAAAGCGGTACCATCAATCAAAACACGGGTAAGTCAGTACTGGCGCAAATGCTCCAGTCCGGTCAACCGGCAGATGAGATCATCCAGTCACAGGGGTTGGTACAGGTCTCGGACGCTGATCTTATCGCCAGCCTGGTGCGCCAGGTGCTTGCGGAACATCCGGCAGAACTCGAAAGCTACCGCGCGGGCAAATTAACGCTGGCGAATTGGTTCTTCGGTCAGGTAATGCGAGTGGCTGGTGGAAAAGCCAATCCGGCAGTGCTGCGCGAAGAACTGGAACGGCAGCTGAACCAGACTCATTTCTGAGTGCCCTCTGAGGCTGACGGATCCTGAGCCGGGGGTTTGACAGGATCAACGGAAAAGCATGCGTGATCCCCATTGTAAATCGGAAGAATACCTGCTCCGCTGGCTCCTGGGGGAAGGATTGCCCGGGCATCTCCTCCCACTGGCGAATAAAATGCTCCTGGAATCTGACCCAGCTGTGAAATCATCATATTAATAGGATTTAACAGNNGGATTTCCACTTTCCCTTGTTCTCTCAACCCCATACATGTAAGGAGTGAACTGAATGGCGAAAACTATCAATGCATTTGAAATGGCGCAGGCGCAATTTGACCACGTCGCCGAGCAGCTCAAGCTCGACCCGCAGGTCTCGGAAGTTTTGCGCTGGCCGCTGCGGGAATTTCATTTCCGCATCCCTGTTCGCATGGACGACGGAACGTTGCGGGTTTTTGAAGGCTTCCGCGTGCAGCACAATGACGCCCGCGGTCCTTCCAAGGGTGGTATTCGCTTTCACCCGGCTGAAACCATTGACACCGTACGTGCCCTGGCGACCTGGATGACCTGGAAATGCGCAGTTGCCGACATTCCCCTGGGCGGAGGCAAAGGCGGTGTGATTGTTGACCCTGCCACTCTCTCCGTCACCGAAAAGGAACGCCTGTGCCGTGGTTGGGTGCAGCAAATGTGGCGCAATATCGGCCCCCGGCAGGATGTTCCCGCTCCTGATGTGGGTACCACCCCCCAGATGATGGGCTGGATGATGGNNACCGGATTCGGCGTCATCTATCACACCCGCGAAGCCATGAAACACCTGAAGATGGATTCCAGCAAGTGCTCCGCCGCCATCCAGGGTTTTGGCAATGTGGCTCAATTTGCTGCAATTGGTTTCATTGAAGCGCTTGGCGGCAAGGTGGTTTGTGTTTCGTATTACGACCGTGAAGATAAGACTTCATACACCTGCAGCAAAGCCAGCGGTATTGATCCCCATTTCCTGATGACCATCACCGACCAGTACGGCTCGATCGACAAGGCCAAAGCCCGCGAAGCCGGCTATACCATTGAAAACGGCGGCGCCTGGATCTCGAAAGATGTGGATGTTCTCATTCCGGCTGCCCTTGAAGGGCAGATCAATGCCGAAACGGTGAAGTTGATCAAACCCAGTGTGAAGATCATCGCTGAAGGCGCAAACGGCCCCACGACCCCCGAGGCAGATGAAGTCATCAAATCCAAAGGCATTTTTGTCATCCCCGATTTCCTCTGCAACGCCGGCGGCGTGACCTGCTCCTACTTCGAATCGGTTCAGAATGATATGAATTTCTACTGGACCAAGGAAGAAGTGCTGGAAAAACTGGACACCAAAATGACCCAGGCATTCCACTCCGTGCTCGAAATGAGCCTCTCCCGCGATGTCTGCATGCGCGATGCAGCTTACATGGTCGCCATCGACCGTGTGGTCAAAGCCATGCAGTTGCGCGGCTGGGTGTAATCAAATGTGAAAA
>DNOU01000096.1:6208-6684 GCA_003501835.1 Anaerolineaceae bacterium
GCGCGCTACACCCACAGCCATTATTCTCTCTTTACCACTTTGCGTGGTGCTCTTCCGCCCAGCCGATCAAGTCCTTGATCTCGATGGTCTGACCTTCATCTGTCACCACCCTGCCGTTATACTTTCCAAACATCTGATGCACTTCGCTGTTCAGGATCACAGCATCGGTTTTGGCGACCCGCTCAAAAAAAGGCGTGAAGATCAATTCCAACCGCCCGTCCGGAGCAGACATCCGCCAGGGGGCTTTGAAATTGTGACTGTCGTAGGTGAAGTCCACCTGGTCCAGTTTGTGTACCCGCCCCTCGAGGATGAAACAATTCTCGGTGGCAGCACTGGTATCACCAAAGCCGTATCCCAGGTTGAGACCGATCCGGCGCCGATCTGGCAGGAACCCTGAAGCACTTGCCCAGACCCAAAACGATTTGTACTCCCACACACCCCTGCCCCAATCCAGGCTGCCCAGGCATTGATCAGGC
>DNOU01000096.1:6703-10033 GCA_003501835.1 Anaerolineaceae bacterium
TCCACTTCGGCATTCAATGCAGACTGGGTAAACCCGGGCCAATGAATGGATAGATGCCGCTTGCCTTTGGCGGTGTCGAACTTGAGGCGAAGGGATCCCTTTTCATATTCACAACTTCCGCTCTCGCTGCTTCGCGGCAGTTTGATCCCCGAAGCCAACGGCACGGTAATGGTCTTTTCGTTGAATTCTCCGCTGGCAAAATCGATCACATAAGCGAACACCATCCCCAGGTAGCCGACATGGCTGACGGTGAACGAGAAGAAGTGCGTGGGGGTGGTAATGGCGTAATAATCCCACATCTTAATCCGCAGCCATTGTAAAAACCTTGCCTCATAGAAATGGCAATCCTCCAGGTTGGCTTCCAGCACGGGTTGGGTTGCCCAGCCTGCCTGGGTGAGATTGCCTTGCGGATCAAGAAGTTTCGCGGGTCCTTTAAGTATGTGCTGCTCAACCATGTGTTTCCTCCATACAGGGTGGAACTGGACCAACTTACCTGAATACCCCGATTCTTTTGCATTTCATCACAAGAATGGCTTGTTTAATTATATGCATGAACAAAAAAAGGCGCTCCCGAAAGGAAGCGCCTCAAAAACTTGCCAATCAGCTAAACGGTCTCGAGTGTCCCGTTGAAGATTCCCGGGCGCTCAATGTAGCGGTCCTGGCTTTCGTATGCCAGGTCCATGATCCGGCGCATCACCCGGCTGGAGACTTCGCGCACCCGCGTCCAATCATTGCAGTCGCCCTTGTATGCTTCCGGAGATCCGACAGTCATGTTGTAGGGTCCGCGCAGATACCAGTAACCCACCTCATCCTTGCCCTTGACCTGTGTGTGGATGCTGCGGATTCGATTGCGGTCCAGATAGATGCCCACGGGAATGACCGGCGCACCGCTGGCCAGAGCGATGCGTGCAACCCCTGAACGTGCCGGGTGAAATCCTCCAGAAAGGGGGCTGATCGAGCCTTCCGGGAAAATGATCACGGTGTGCCCCTGCTTAAGATACTCCACCGCGGAATCGATGGCTTCCTGCCCGCTGCCCGCCTTCACCTCGATGTGCCCTGAGCTGCGAAGGTATTGCCCCAGAATGGGCACGTTGAAAAGGGTGTCTTTGATCAGAATGTGCGATTGCTTTTGGGTGACCCAGGCGACGAAGAAAGGGTCGGTGGTGCTGGGGTGGTTGGCAGCGATAATCTTGGCTCCCTTGGGAAGGGGGGCGTAAGTTTGGATGTCCATTTTGAGCATTGCGCTGGTGTAGGTACCGATAACAGGCCTTGAAATCCCGTATAGCGCTTTTTGGGTCAATAAACTCATTTTTGAGAAATCACCTTTTCAGGTCAAGCAGTATGGTAAAACAGCCCCCAGTTTATCAGCTGGACCGGGTTTGCATACAGGTCATGAGACCTATTCTTCCACCATGACCAGGCACATTTTATGGGTGTTGCAAGGCATATGCCATTCGCAAGCCGGCATTATGGATAACCCAAATCACCTCAAAAGGATGCGTTTGGGTTCATTCCTTGCAGATTTGACAGGGGATGATGGAAAGGTTAACCAGAGAGGGAGTCAATGTAAGGGGTAATGACCTTGACCCAGACATCATATCCGGCGGACATCAGGTGAAGGTGGTCGTTGGTGAGATCGTCACGCAATTGACCTTCCGGGGTGGCAAAGTGATCGAAAAGGTCGATAAAAGTGTAACCAAATTGTTCCGTCAGGTCTTTTAGTGATGCATTCAACTGCTTGATGCGCCTGGCATAACCTTTCTTTCGCGGCAGAATGGACTGCACGAACACCTTCGTCTCCGGCGAATCTTTGCGGCATTTCTTCAGGATTTCTGCATAGGTTTCCAGAATCTTGCGGTCATTCTGATATTCAAAAAACGGCAGGTCATTGGTGCCGATCAACATAAAGATGGCTTTTGGATGTCCCATCAGGGTGCAGTGGATGCGGTTCAGCACACCCAGGCAATTATCGTTGTTGATTCCGCGCCCTTTGGTGGCGATATTGGGGAAGAGTTCATCCCAGTTGGCTCCGTCGGTGATACTGTCGCCTACGAAGACGATATCCTCCGGGGATGGCAGGTGATGGGCGTAAAAATCTGATTTCTGTTGGTAATGATGACGCGAGATACGCTCCACCAGGTAGCGGATGACGACGATCAACACCAGGGATGCCAGGAATAGTCCGACCAGAATTGATTCAACCATGTGTATTTCTCCTCTTGAAAGATTATACATGGTCAGTTCACCGCCTGCCACAACTTGGGTCTTATTGGGGTAAAATATGACCTCGTACGTATAGGAGAAAAGTATGCCATCTACTGCAGAAGTCATGGAAACCCTTAGCCGGGTAAATGATCCTGAATTGAGACGGAATATTGTTGAATTGAACATGGTGCGCGACCTGAAGATCGGCAAGGACGGCAAAGTGGAGTTCACCCTTGCCCTTACCATTCCCGGCTGCCCCTTGAAGAACCAGTTGGAGCAGGATGCCCGTCTGGCGTTGATGTCACTGCCGGGCGTGAAGGACGTGAAGATCAATTTCAGCGTGATGTCAGATGAGGAAAGGGCAAGGCTCTTTGGTCAGTCTCAACCCAACCTACCCAAGTTGAACCAGTTTAATAAGGTGAAAAGGGTCATTGCGGTGATGAGCGGTAAAGGCGGTGTCGGCAAATCCTCCATTACTGCGGCGCTGGCTTCTGCGCTTGCGCGTGACTGCCACAAGGTGGGAATTTTGGATGCCGATATCACCGGTCCGAGCATTCCCAAGCTCTTCGGGCTGCCTGCAGGGGGAGTGCGCGGATCTGAGCAGGGCATTCTCCCGGCGGTCACGTCTGAAGGGATCAAGGCCATGTCCACCAACCTGCTCGTGCCCAATGAAAATGCAGCCGTCATCTGGCGCGGTCCAATGATCGCCGGCACCATTAAGCAATTCTGGACGGATGTGCTCTGGGGAGACCTGGATGTGCTACTGGTGGACTTGCCGCCCGGTACTTCTGATGCTGCCCTGACAGTAATGCAGTCCCTCCCTGTGAACGGCGTGGTGCTGGTTTCGACCCCCCAGGAGCTGGCAGGCATGGTGGTGCGCAAGGCGGATTCCATGCTCAAGCAGTTGAAAATACCTGTACTGGCGGTGGTGGAGAACATGAGTTACTTCCGCTGCCCCGATTGCGGCAAGCCGCACAACATCTTCGGCCCCTCCCATGTGGAAGAACTGGCGGAAGCGGTCGGTGCAGTTCAGTATGTGAAATTGCCTCTTGAACCGCGCGTGGCTCAATTGGGTGATGCCGGCAAGGTGGGCGAGGTGGAAATGCCTGAACTGGCGCCAATCAT
>DNOU01000019.1 GCA_003501835.1 Anaerolineaceae bacterium
TGGTGGGGGCGGTGCAGGTGCGCAACATGGGTACCCTGGGCGGCAACGTGATCAACGCCGCTGCCTGCGCCGATTCGCTGCCTGCGCTCATTTGCCTGGATGCCACAGCGCACATCCTTACGCCACAGGGGGAATCCGACATTCCGGTGGATGAACTGGTCGTCAAGCCCAACCGCACCATTCTTCCGGCAGGGGGGCTGCTGGTATCGCTTAGCTACCCCATCCCGCCTGCGGGCAGCCAGAGCGTCTTTCTCAAGCTCGGACGGCGCAATTCCATGGCCATCTCTCGCCTCACAGTGGCCGCCCTGGGCAGGCAGGAAGAAAGCGACCAAATCATCGAAGCGCGCCTGGTCACCGGTTCGGCCACACCGCGCATTGAAAGGCTTGCAGCGGTGGAAAGGATGCTTCTGGGTCAAAAACCCACATCCTCGTTATTTGAAGCGGCAGCGCAAAAGACCGTGGAAGAAATGATCCGGCTTTCAGGATACCGCTGGTCCTCCGAATTCAAGATCCCTGCCCTGACCGCTATGACGATCCGGGTGTTGGAACAGGTCTTCGATAAAGGGGAGGCGGCATGAAAATCCACTTTACCCTGAACGGTAAATGGACCGAAACCGAGGCTCCCACGGATACTTCGCTTCTCAAGCTTCTACGGGATACCCTTGGGCTGACAGGTACCAAGGAAGGCTGCAGCATTGGTGAGTGTGGTGCCTGTTCAGTTCTGCTGGATGGCAGATTGGTTAATTCATGTCTGGTACTGGCTGCCCAGGTCATTGACCGCAGCGTGGTCACCATTGAAGGAGTTTGTCAGCCCGATGGCAGCCCCAGCGACCTGCAGCAGGCATTCATCACCTGCGGGGCGGTTCAATGCGGTTTTTGTACCCCCGGAATGGTGCTGGCTGGTGAGGCGCTGCTTGGCGCCAACCCAACCCCTTCACGAGCGGAAATCCGCGAGGCAATTGCAGGCAACCTGTGCCGCTGCACTGGTTATCAGCAGATCGTGGATGCCATTGAAGAGACTGCCAGAATCAGGCAGGGGAGGAAACCCCATGCCTGAGTATGCCTTTATCGGAAAACCTGCCGACCGCGTGGACGCCCGCGAAAAAGTGCTGGGCACTGCCAAATATGTGGCGGATTACTCGTTGCCTGGAATGCTGGTGGCGCGTACCTATCGCAGCACCCTGCCACATGCCCGCATCAGACGCATTGATGCCTCTGCAGCCCTTAAAATCCCGGGGGTGCTGGCGGTGATCACCAGCGAAGACTTTGTGGAACATGGACGTTTTGGCTATCCGGTGACCGATATGTTCATGCTGGCTTTCGACCGGGTGCGCTATGTGGGCGATGGCATTGCGAGCATTGCTGCAGAAAACGAAACAGCGCTGCAGCTCGCCATGGATGCACTGATCGTCGAACTCGAGGAACTGCCAGCGGTCTTCGACATGCGTGAAGCGCTCAATCCAACGGCGCCAATGATCGGGGAAACTCCCCGCGACGCGGAAGAAACCCCCAGGGGCAACCTGCTGACACAATATATTGTGCGCAAGGGGAACCCAAAGGACGAACTGGAGAATTGCCCGGTAACCCTGGATGAGGAATATACCACCTTGCACCAGGAGCATGCCTATCTTGAGACCGAGGGCGTGTTCGCAGTACCCTGGCCGGGCAGGAAAGGCATTACGGTATATGCCAATTGCCAGAGCCCCTTTCTCAACCGCGGTAACCTGGTCAAGACGCTGGGGTTGAGCGAGGACGCAGTGCGCGTCATTCAACCCCCCGTGGGGGGTGCCTTTGGCGGCAAGGATGACACCCTGTATCAGCTCTCGGGTCAGGCTGCCAAACTGGCTTTGATCACCGGACGCCCGGTCAGAATGGTGCTCTCCCGCGAAGAATCCATGATCGCCTCCTACAAGCGGGATGCCATGCAGATGCACCTTCAAATAGGTGCGGATTTCAACGGCCAGCTTCGCGCAAGCCGGATTCACGCCCTGGTCGACAGCGGCGGCTATTCCAGTATCACCCCTTTCACTGCCTGGCGATCCAGTATTCACGCCATGGGCCCTTACCGCTACGATGCCTGCAGCGTGGATACGGATGTGGTGTACACCAATAATGGCTACTCCGGCGCTTTTCGCGGCTTCGGCAATGCCGAAGTTTGCTTCGCCATTGAAGAAGCCATGGATGAACTGGCGCTCAGGCTTGGGCGGGACCCCATTGACCTGCGCCTGCAGAACTGCCTGCGTCCCGGGGATACCACCGTGCACGGTCAGCAGCTGGGAGATGACGTCGCCCTGGCAGAATGCCTCGAGCAGGTGCGCAAGCTTTCCCATTGGGACGCCGCCTACCCCGAACTGTTGAAACGTAACTCCCGACCCATTGAGCCCGGGGAAATCAGACAGGGCATGGGTGTGGCAGCGGTCTTTCACGGCATTTCCCTCGGTGCTGAGGGGGCTGATTTTGCCGTCAGCACGCTCGAGGTCAACCCCGATTACAGTATCACACTTACCTCAGGACTGACGGATTACGGCACCGGTTCACGTACGGCGTTCACTCTCATCGCAGCTGAAACCTTGGGGATCAACCCCAACCGGATTCTCATGCCGCGCCCCGATACAGACAATTCACAGGATTCGGGTCCCACGGTTGCCTCGCGCGCCACCGTACTGGGAGGTAACGCCTCGCGTGTGGCAGCCGAGCAGCTCAAGGACGTGCTCAACCTGGCTGCCGCTGATTTGCTGGGCTGCCCTCCCCAGAGCTTGATCCGGGATGGAGAGCGGTACATCGGACCCAGGGAGGAACCGGTCAGCTTCGAGGAGGTGGTGGACCATGCTCGCAAGATGGGTCTGACGCTCTCGAGCCGCGGACGCTGGAGCGCCCCTGAAATCCAATGGTCGATGGAAAAGGGGCAGGGTAAGCCCTACTTTGCCTATCATTACGGCGCCCAGGTGGCTGAGGTTCGGGTGGATACCGGCACCGGCAAGGTGGAGGTGACAAATTTCTGGGCGGTACACAATACCGGAAAAGTGATCTTCCCGCAGGGAGCTTATGGTCAG
>DNOU01000023.1:0-8098 GCA_003501835.1 Anaerolineaceae bacterium
CCACCCGCTGGATTTCCCCGTTTTCCACCACTGCCATTTTCCTTTCAACAATGAAATTCCCCAGACGATCACCAGCAGGGTGATGGGCAGGGCAATCATGTGCGCATGGAGATCAGCATAGGTGAAAGTGAAGAATGGAAATTCGGTGATGGTATCACCAGGAAGTGCACGCGAAGGCAACCAGAGCCAGTCGCCATAGCCATAAGGCAATTTGGTACCTCCCAGCATCTTTCCGAGACCCTGCCAGGACCAACCGAGTTGCTGCAGGAAGGGAGCATCAGTGATCACTCCGTCTGGGGCAACCAGCTTTTGCAAACCCTGCCAGACCATACGCACTGTACCCAGGTTTCCCAGTACAAGCACGAGCAGGGCGGCGCCGATTCCTGCACCGAATGAGCTCCAGTTGACCTTTCCCCTGCCCTCAATTTCTTCATCCTCGCTCCGTCCAAACAGGTTCCAACCGATGCTGAATGCACCCAGGGCAGTCATACCGAAAAGTGTCGGCAGGATCAGGTTGTAGGCAACATCCGGAATGATCCCCAGGAACTTGACCAGGGTGCCGACGATCACATAACCAAAGTAGTAATAATTGATGTACCCCCCGGAGTACCAGGGGTCGTACGGCGGGAACGTGGTGCTTTTGATCACCGCGGTGAGGTACGAAAGATCCATCGGCTTTTCCCCGCCGCGCCATGGGTGCCAGAGATCGGGGTTGTTGTACCGAATGGCAAGATCCGCCAGGAAGAACACCAGCATGATCACTTCCACCAATAGGAAAAGCCCAATTTTCTTCTTCAGCTCCAGTTTGATTTCTTTGCGCTGCCAGATCGCCAGACCCAGATTGACCGCAGCCAGGCTTCCAATCACCACCCCAATGGTCGTTCTGCTGAAGGTGACGCCTGAAGAACCCGCCCACCAGGTGATCAATGCCACCAGCAGCAGACCCACCAACCGGCTCACAGGGTAGCCTCTATCAGGCAGAGACTTTAACGCCAGGCGCACCATGGGAAAGACAATCCAACCCAGCAGCAATACGGCAAGATACCAGATCCCAACGGCAGCGGTTTGACTGCGATTGACCAGTGATTGCGGATCGAAAAGTTCGGTCCAGGTGCCGCCTGCCTGCTGACGTTTTAATGCATCCTCTGAAAGCAGCAGATTGCCCTTGATCATCCCAGTTTGACGCGGGGTGAGATGCACCGCCTTGGTCAAATCCACCTGCTCCAGTAGAGCATGTACTGCCTCAGAACTGTATGAATCATTTTTGCGGAAGATCAGCACTTTGGGGTGATCATAAACCGTGAATGCTTCCTCGGCAGATTGATCGTTGATCTGAAAACTCCCCAGGTTGGGATTGGATTGGAACACCTCCACCAGGTCAAAACCCAGTTTCCCTTTGTACATCCCGGGTTCAGCATTTTGATAGCAAACCAACAGATCCTGATCGTCAGGACAACCCAGCAAGTTGCGGTAATAAACGGTGGAAAGGGGATAGCGCTCTGGAACCCGGGGAATGGTGCCCCACTGGCGGTTGGAGGACATGAAAATGACATCTGTTTGATCAAGGATGTTCTCCATGCGCTGCAGCTTGGTAGCGGTATCATCCCAGTACATTTCAAAATTCAGAATATTGCCGTAAATGCCGTCGTCGTAGCCAAAATTGTTGTACCCGTGCATGCTCAACGGCAGAGGGTCATCCCAGGTGCTCTCAATGGCAGTAACATCATTGTAGAGGGCNNTCGCCCCGCACATCCGAGGTGGGCAGGAAAGTATTCGTCACCCTCCCTTTGGCAACCACCTCTTGCGGATTGGCGTTGTTCATCAGGAGCACTTCAAGTGTCTTTATTCCAGGGGTTAACTGCGTATCCACCACCCTGTTGAGCCAGACACCCCCGATCAGACCTGATTCCACCGGGAAGAACGCCGTGGAATAATCCACTCCCTGGGTCAACTGGAAGGCTGCCTGCGGCAGCATTTTGGATTTCTGTTGCCCGTTGACGGTATACAAAATCTCGATCGATCCGTAGATCCTGGCGAACTTATCGGGTTCCGCCACATCCAGACGAAGTGTGTAAACAGTGTCCTTTTCCAACCGACCNNTGAATGAATCCCCCTGCCTTCAGGTCGCCGCCGCCTTGCCCTTTCTGCATGATCGAGGCAATCACCGATATCATGGGATAATCTTGCTGCAGACTCGCCAGGTGTTCCAATCGGATTCCGGTGACGTCAGCCTCTTCCTCCAGGGTAAATCCGAGTTCCAAAGGTTGACTGTACGAGAAAGTAGCTCCATTACGATACGCAAGAGGCTGCTGGACCGTCCCTGTATTGGTTTCGATGGTCAGGCTAAGCGCTCCCGCCACATTTTGGTAAATCCACTCGCTGGCGGCCACCCGCGTTACCGGGCGGGTGTAAATTCGGGTGAAGGCGAATGCCCAAAGTGAACTACAAACCAGCACGATGATCACCAGGCTCACCGCAAGGACCCTGCGCCAGTTAAATTGAACCCTGGTGATCTTGTGAACGACCTCAGAGCCGGATTCAAGCAGCTTGAAAATCGCCCAGGCAGCAATGAGTGCCAGCGCCGGATAGATGGGCAGCTGATAACGCATGGCGCGCACCCAGTTGATGGATTGTGAAAGAAAGACAAACGCCGTCCAACTCCACAGCAACAGATGCTTCTGCCAATCCCCCTTCACCATTCGCCACGCCATCCACACAAACCCTGCCCAGGAAAGTAAACCCAGCGGAAGCCCAAGCCCCCATTGCACCATATTCGTCCAGGCAAAAGTGATGGGGCGACGCGCCCACTGCAATGCAAATGGAACATCGATATCGCCCCTGCTCTGGGCGCTCAATTCTCTCAAGTTGTTCAACCAGTTAGGATTGAGTTTCATTCCAAAGAAACCCGGACCGGTAAAGGCATAGGGTTGGAAAATGCGGAAGGTCAGGAAAGCAATGATCCCGGCGAGCACCAGGTTTCGCAGGAGTATGGGCGTCCAATAACGCCGGTCGTCCTCGTTTTGGCGTGTGTAATGCAGCCAGGCTGCCATTGGCAGCAGGATCGCCAGTGGATAGGCACTGACCTTGCAAGCCATGGCCATGCCGAAAAGCACTCCAAACAGGGCATATGACCCCAGCGTCTTCCAGTGCAGTCTCAGCCAATGCGGCCAGGTTTGTGATGCGGGCGGATCATCAGAATCAGCGGCAGCCAGTTCAATCCGTGGCAAGGGGTCAGCGGTCATGATGCGCACCGCCACGTAAATTGCGGCATAGGTGAAAAAATTGGCAAAGGTATCCACCGCAAAGTAATGCGAAAGCTGGATCTGCAGCACTGCCACAGAGGAGAAAAGCGCTGCCAGGAGCCCCAGTTTTGAGTTGCGGTAAAGACGCCTGCCAATCAGATAGACCAGGAAGACAGTACCCAGATCAAAGATCCCTGAAAGCACCCTGCCCACTATATTCACCTGGTCGTAGCCGGTCATATTGAACCATTGGGCTACATAGCGGGTGATAAAAAGCGGTAAAGTCCCGTAAACGTAGTAGGTATAACCCTTGTTGTTTGGATTGAGGCTGGAGACGGCAGTGTTGAAATAATCCCCCGGCTTTTCCACGGGAGAGATGGCGGTTTCCACCATGGTGAGAAAACGCTCATCCGGGTGGAGATGGTAGGTGGAGTCCCACTGAATGCCCACAAATCTGAAGTAAGCTCCGATCAGCAAAACAATGATCAGACCGATATCCCAGATCCAGCTCTGGTCGGAGATCCCTTTTTTGGGGGAGGTTGATTTGGGGATGTTGATCTCGGGAAAGGTCATTCAAACACTCCACTCACTCAGCAGTGAAATTTTGCTTCAATGATTTTCAGGATAAATACCTGCGAAAAGCATTTCATAAGCTTCAGCCGTGGAATCCGGGTTGTACTGGTCAAATTCACCTGTTTTGGAGGCTGAATATGAATCATGTTGACTCAAAACATCAAGAACCGCACTGGCGAGCCCGTGCGAATCGCCTATTTCGAAGATGCGCCCCATGCCATGCACCTTCACGGGCTGACGTACACCTGGCAGGTTGGATGTGACGCAGGGTACGCCATTCATCATGGCTTCAATTTGCACCAACCCGAAGGCTTCGGTGGAATTCAACGATGGCAATATATGAACAGCCAAATTTGGATAATATGCTGCCAGTTCACGCGGCGAAAGCGATCCTGTAAAATGCCAGTTGCCGCTTGCCACATAGCGATCAATCTGCGGCTTGAGCCTGTCATAGTAACGCTCTTCCCCGGTGATATTCAGGTAGGGACCGACGAACTCAACCAAAGCTCTTGGGTGTTTTTCCAGGATCGCTGGAAGGGCATTCAATAAAACTTCCACTCCCTTTTCACTGGCAAAGCGCGCCACCATGCCGATGACCGGACGGCGCTGCTCCGGGTTGTGTTTCGCATCAAACGCCTGTATCTCCTCCCGGCTTGCAGCCGGCAGCTCCACAGGCGGGGGGATGATCTGCACCTTTTCCGGGAATTTCAAAAGGTACCTGGAGTGATCTGCATAATCCCGGGTGTAGGTGACGATCCGGTTCGCCGCACGTCCGGCAATGCCATTCATGAGATTGACTCCCATGTTGGCTGTCTGGCTGATCAACCCGCGCGGCATTTGCAGATCGCAATGGTAGGTGATGACCACGGGTTTGCGTTTTCGTCTGGCGATTAACGCGGGCTGGGCTGCTTCAAATTGCGGCAGATGGAGCAGGAGCACATCGTTCTCATCAATCAGGCGGCTGGCAAGTTTGCCAAAACCCGGCATGACAAAGCCTTTGCTCAGCTTAAAGAGCACCGGTGTCCTGACGACTCTTACACCCTCCATGACCTCTTCCCTGGGTAAATCGGGACTGATCTGCGAAGTCAACACCGTCACCTGGTGCCCGCGTTTCGCCAGAGCCACCGCCAGTCTTTCGGCGTAGATCGTCAACCCGCTTATGTGAGGTCGGTAATAGGTCAGAATGGTGAGAATACGCATGGGGTGTATTCCTAAAACAAGTCCTGGTTTTGCTTCACCCAATCAAAAAGGCGCTCAATGCCTTTTCTGGCAGGCACCTGCGGTTTCCACCCCAGGATTCGTTCAGCCTTGCGGATATCCGAGATAAAGACAGGTTGGTCGCCAGGCCGCCAGTCATCCCTATCCACTTTTAGCTTTTGACCGGACAGCTCTTCCAAAACGGGGGCAAATTCCATCCAGATGGAAAGGGTGTTTTCACGGCCCCCGCCGATGTTAAAGATCTGACCCGCCGCTTCAGAAATGTGCTCAAGAGCAGCATCATATCCATTGAGCAGATCCTCGACGAAAAGAATATCCCGTACCTGCTTGCCGTCACCGAAAATGGTGATGGGGCGACCGGTGATGGCTGCGATCACAAACCATGCCACCCAACCCTGGTCTTCCACCCCAAACTGGCGGGTGCCATAAATGCAGCTTTGGCGGAAAACCACCGTTGGCAACCCATAGATTCGGTGATAATCACGCACGTACTGATCTCCACTGCCCTTGCTGCAGCCGTAGGGCGAGTGAAAGTCCAGGGGCTGCAGTTCCGATACTCCCTGGGGCAGGTCGGCATAATCATAACGGGTCGCAAGCTCAACCACTTTGACATCTTCCATGCCGCCATAAACCTTGTTCGTGGAAGCATAGAGAAACGCAGGGTTCCTGCCTGAAGCCCGGGCAGCCTCCAGCACATTGAATGTACCGTTGGCATTGATTTCAAAATCCGGGCGCGGATCTGTCACCGAGGTGGTCACTGCCACCTGTGCAGCCAGGTGGACAATGCGGTCTGCAGAGGTAGCAGCCTTGCGTATACTCTCAGCATCCCGAACATCTCCCACGATCAAGCGAAAAGAATTTTCACCAAATTGCTTCTTCAACCATTCCAGGTTGGACATGGCTCCGTGACGCGATAGATTATCAAAAAGGATGACCTGATCCCCACGCTGAATACAGCGTGCTGCATAATTTGATCCAATAAACCCGGCTCCCCCGGTGATCAATGTCGTTCCGTTCATATCTTCTCCCTTACCCCTGAGGCAAAGAACTGCTGGTTTGTTCACCAGATCTGGAGATCAGCGAGGAGAGACTTTGTTTCTCCCTTGCCAGCCCCCAGACCCCCAGCAGCACTGCCAGCACCACCTGTGAAAAATGAACCAGGAGGGCATAAGCCAGAACGCTGGAGCTGTTCAAACCCAGCAAAGCGAGGGCTGCCACCATACTGGCTTCAAAAACTCCCACACCGGCCGGCGCGGAGGGCAGCGCCACACCCAGACCAATGATCGAACAGGCAAAGATTCCCCACCAAAATGGCGCAGCAGGAGTAATTTGCAAGATGGTCAAATAATAGGCACTGACCCAAATCGCCCAGGTGGCGGCAATCCATAGGAAGCTCAACAGAAACTGTGACGGATTGGTGAGCATGCCAAATCCCTGCATCAGCTTTTCAATTTGCGGAACCACCTTGTAGCGAAGGAAGTTTCGCTTTTGTGTGGCGTTTTCCAACCAGGCAATCACTTTCTGCTGATGGCGCGTCAGGAAGTAAAGCAACACGAGGGCAGCCAGGACGGCAATCAATGCCACCATAGCCACAGATTTGACCCATGAAGCCTCAACCACCAGCGGCAGGGTGATCAAAACCAGGATGGCTGCGATGCTCACATCGAAGGCACGTTCAATGACAACAGACGAGAAAGTCCGCATGGTTCCCAAACCGGACAGTCTTCCCACATATATCGAGCGGGCGAACTCTCCCAGCTTGAAGGGAAGAATATCATTGATGAAATAACCCTCGCATACCCCAAAGAAGGCTTGCTTCCAGGTGACCGGTTTTCCCAGGATGGTCTGCCAGGCTATGCCCCGGACCATGTAGGAAATGACGGTGATTGCCAGGTACGCCAGTAGAAATAATGGATTGGCGGATTTGAAGGCTGCCACCAGGTCCTGCCATTGGACAACCCGGGAGAGTGCAAACAGAGCAGCAGCGCTGATCAGCACCCCGGGAAGCCATCTTCCGATCTTTTTCCATCCCCTGTCCGATGTTTGGATCACTCATCCTCCAATTTCAGTACTGCCATGAACGCCTCCTGGGGAATTTCCACATTGCCCACCATCTTCATACGTCGCTTGCCACGTTTTTGCTTTTCGAGCAGTTTCTTCTTCCGGGTGATATCACCACCGTAGCATTTGGCCAGCACATCCTTGCGCAGGGCTTTGACATTGGCGCGCGAGATCACCCTGCCACTGGCGGATGCCTGGATGGCTACATCAAAAAGCTGCCGTGGAATCAGACGTTTGAGCTTGCTCACCAGCGCCTGTCCCTTATGATAGGCATCTTCTTTGTGAACAATCGCTGCCAGTGCGTCCACTGGCTCGTTATCCACCAACACTTCCAGCTTCACCAGGTTGCCTTCGCGATATTCCAGGAAATGGTAATCCATGGAGGCATAACCGCGGGTGCGCGACTTCAACTCGTCGAAAAAGTCCACGATCAATTCGGAAAGCGGAATGTCATAATTTAATTGGACCCGGTTGGGAGCTGGATAATCCTGTGATACAAAGATGCCTCGCCGTTCTTTTGCCAGGATCATGATCGTGCCGTAGAACTCAGTCGGTGTGATGATCTCCAGCCGCATCCACGGCTCTTTGATCGCTTCGATCTGCGCTTCCTCAGGCAGCCGGGCGGGTGAATCTACGATTTGGAGATCGCCGTTCAACAAATGCACTTCGTATTCAACCGAAGGAGCAGTGACCACGATGTCGAGATCGTATTCACGCTCAATGCGCTCCTGGATGATCTCCATATGGAAAAGACCCAGGAAACCGCAGCGGAAGCCAAAATTCAAAGCCTGTGAGGTTTCAGGCTCATAAACAAGCGAGGCATCGTTTAATTGCAGCTTTTCGAGCGCTTCCTTGAGTGCCTCGTAATCTTCGCCTTCAACTGGATAGATGCCTGCATACACCATTGGTTTGGGATGTCGGTAACCAGGCAGGGGTGCAGAAGCAGGCGCGCTGGCGAGGGTGATGGTATCGCCCACGCGGCATTCCCTGACTGTCTTCAGTCC
>DNOU01000023.1:8218-8850 GCA_003501835.1 Anaerolineaceae bacterium
ACCTCAACGATCTTCTCCAGCACCTTGTCGACATTTACGCCTTCCTTGGCGGAGACCCGCAAAATCGAGTTTGCAGGCACGCCCAGCAGAGCTTCCAGATCAGTGGCGACCTCGTCAGCATGGGCGGACGGCAGATCAATCTTGTTGATCACCGGGAGAATGGTGAGGTTGGCTTCGATCGCCAGGTAAAGGTTCGCCAGGGTCTGCGCCTGGATCCCCTGCGTGGCATCCACCACCAACACCGCCCCCTCGCAGGCTTCCAGAGCCCGGCTGACTTCATAATTAAAGTCTACATGCCCCGGCGTGTCGATCAGATTGAGTTCGTATACCTTTTCGCCATGTGAATATTTCATCCGCACAGCCGAGGCTTTGATCGTCACGCCCTTTTCACGCTCCAGATCCATGGTGTCCAACACCTGCTCCACCATGTCACGATCGGAAACCGTGTTGGTCAGCTGAAGCATGCGGTCAGCCAGGGTGGATTTACCGTGGTCCACATGGGCAATGATGCAAAAATTGCGGATGGTCTCACTGGACATATTCGCGTTTAGTATACCCTATATCATTCTGAATGAGCGCGAAGCGCTTGACTGGCTCAGCCCTCGACAAACAAAGGAGCAATAAACGCAATC
>DNOU01000072.1:0-2925 GCA_003501835.1 Anaerolineaceae bacterium
AGGAAGTTTTCCGCCTGACCAGGTTGGGGCTGCAGGACAGACAGGATGAACTCAGCCTGCTGTTGACCAAAATTCTTTGACAGCATCTCCTGCACAAGCCCGTCCAGCACAGGTATGGCAGCCACCAGAAGCAGCAGAATGGGCGAAAGTAGGATCAGGATCACCGCCAGGAGGGCAAGGTAAAGGAAGTTAAGAATGGTGCTGGCGGTTTCAACCATCGCCACTCCCACCAGCCATCCTGAAAAACAGGCAATGATGACGAATGTCAGCGCGAGCAGCGCAATTGAAATCAGCCAGGAACTGGAAAACGCGGGCGATCTGCCGCTGTAGTTCAATGTCAATTCTGCCAGGCGGGCAGTTGTCAACGCTATGAGGATGAGGAAAAGATACAGTGCAAAAGGCCAAAGATTGCTGAAGAAATTCTCCCAGGTGGTGGTCAAACCGAATACGAGGAACGCTGCCAATCCGATCTGGGAGGATCGAACCGCCTGCCATGAGGTGACCAGCGAAGCGGGCAGGGTCAGGCTTCTGCGGACAATCAGCAGGAGGATGATCATTTGCATCAGCAGTGTCTGCAGCGCGTCTGTGTTCTGCAGGGTCAGTTTCCCGGAGAGTGGCCATGAAATGGTCAGTTCCTGAACAGAGCCCAGGGCGAACAGCCAGGTCCAAAGACCAAGTGCCAGGATGACCCAAACAGCCAGGATCACCTTTTGACCGACACTGGAAATGGTTGAGATGTGCAGTAACTTCGAGAGCACATAACCAGCCAGGGCGGGGATGGCGAAGCTGAGAAGGATCGATGGGATTTTTGAGGAAAGGTTGAACAGGGCTGCAAATAATGCCGCGACCCAGATCCACTCACTGGCAAGAAGAGTCATGCGAGAAAGTTCCTGCCAGAGTCCTTGCAAAAAAGGGGCGCGTACAGAAGCAGGATTTAGTGAACTCACCGTTTACTCCGCAAAAGGCAAATGCACCACAGAGATTCCTGGAAGGGTGGGAGGTGGTGCTTCATCCAGCGCGACAAGCGTAATGTGTGATCGGTAACGCTGCATTCGCACCAGCGAATCAATCATCAACCCGGTCGTGCAGGCTGAGACAATCACCAGTGCAGAACCCAGGGGTATCTTCCCAAGTGATTGCAGGAGAAATTGCTCAAATGGAGCAGTAATATAGTCGGTCGCAGCCGCGAGCGTTTGAAGAAGGAAAGCCAAATGATTGGAAGTGCGACCCGGCAACACGCGGAAGGGATGATCAGAATGGGCGACACTTCCGTTTGAGATCAAACCCACCTGGTAACCTTTTTCCATGGCATCGCAGGCGATGGTAGCCGAAATACTCAGCAATTGTTCAAAGGTATTGGGCAGGGTTCCCAGCCAGAGCTGCCGGGTCGTTGCAGCATTCAGGCAGATCATCAAGACCCTGGATGAGACTGGTGGAAAGACTTTTACCTGCAGCTCTCCCGTCCTCGCGGTTGCAGGCCAGTGGATTCGGCGAAATTCATCATCAGGCAGATATTCCCGCACGCCCATGGGTTGGGTGGGATCTTCAAAAAGGCGTTGCAAGGTTTTGCGTTCGCCAAGCGGATCCTCTGTTGCCATTGCAGAAAAATCAAAGGAGACCAGATCAGGAAAAACTGTGATGGATTGTTGAAGGTCTTCCTCGTGCGTGGTTCGAAACAGGCCAAAGGGATCTCCCGATTCCAGCGACACCGGTCCGATGTTGTAAAGTCCCCGCTTTTGAAGAAGCAAGGGAAATTCACGCCGGGTTTTTTGCCGCTGGCGTAGGCTGTAAAGATTGACCAGGTTTCCCATTTCAGGCAGGTGTGTGGGGGTAAGTGTTTTTATGTCCGCCGGACCCACTGCATATGGCCAACGATCCTCGGTTTTCAACCAATTGATGGGAAGCTTCTTGTTATTCTCCACTTGCAGGTTGAACTCAAGGGACTCGCCTGCAAAACCCCGTGTATAACGGAACTGGCGTTTGTAAGTCAAATTGTCCAGGGCATGCCTGTTCCAATACTGGGCAATGGTCAATAGGATCAACACAGCCATGGCAAAGGCCACCAGCCAGGGCATGCGAAACAGCACCCCCATGATCAGTACCAGGATGAGAACCGGGAGCCAGCTTCTAAATGGGATCAACTCTCCACCGGAACTGGAACGGATGCCACGATATCCCTGATGAGCTCCTGCGTATTTCTACCGCGCAGTTGAGCTTGAGGCGCAATGATCAATCGGTGATTAAAAACGTGCGGCGCCATGGCTTTGACATCATCCGGCAAAACGAAGTCGCGGTTATGGATGGCCGCCCACGCCTGGCTGGTCTGGTAAAGCGCCAGGGTGGCGCGGGGACTGGCGCCGAGTTGGATTTCCCGGTTGGACCGGGTGGCATCTGAAATGCGAATCATGTAATCACGCACACTGGATTCAACGCGGATTTCCCTGCGTTCTGCCTGCAGGGCGATGATCTCTTCGCTGTTGAACACTGGCTGCAGGTCAGTCAATGGATCCGTTTTGCGGAAGCGTTCAAGCAACTCGCCTTCCATGGTCAAATCAGGGTAACCGATGGCAATGCGCATCAGAAAACGATCCACCTGCGCCTCAGGGAGGGGGAAGGTACCCTCCAGTTCGATTGGATTTTGAGTGGCAACCACCAGGAATGGGCGTTCGAGTGCATGACTGACCCCGTCGATGGTCACCTGCCGCTCCTGCATGGCTTCAAGAAGGGCTGATTGTGTGCGGGGTGTGGCGCGGTTGATCTCATCTGCCAGCAGGATTTGTGAGAAAACCGGACCAGGTCGGAATTCAAACTCCTGTTTTTTCTGATTGAACCAGTTCAGCCCGCTGATATCTGAAGGCAGAAGGTCAGGAGTGAATTGGATACGACGAAAGGTGCAGCCCAATGATGCAGCGAGCGCCCTCGCGA
>DNOU01000072.1:3015-3602 GCA_003501835.1 Anaerolineaceae bacterium
TCTCCAAACAGTGAGGAGCGGGGGATTGTGGCAAAGACACGTCAGGCTGGTCGATAAGCCGCATTCTGTCGATCAAGAGGGTATGCTTTCGCACGGCTCCTGAAGGGAAGGTCATCTCTCTAGGCTGGATGTTGCCATCCAGCTCGTGCAGCCTACCCGGGACTAATGAAGAAGCGGGCAGCTTCCTGCCGCTCGAAGGCGGACATCGTCCCTGCTTGGCCTTGCTCCTGGTGGGGGTTGCCTGGCCGCCGCATTACTGCGGCGCCGGTGGTCTCTTACACCGCCATTTCACCCTTACCCTTGCGGGTGGTGTCTTTCTGTGGCCCGATCCAGTGGGTTCCTCCCGAAGGAGTCCCCGCTCCGGGTGTTACCCGGCACCGTGCCCTGTGGAGTGCGGACTTTCCTCGAAACGCAATGCGTTCCGCGACCCTCTGACCAGCCTGACGATCTCATCATAACCGTATCGACGGAGTTCGTCAATTGCAGCCGCTGAAAATGAATCGCAAATCGTTCCCCCTTGTTTCCCCTCATCGTGCAGGAGATTAATCCAACTTTTCAACTTCCCTGTCGAATTCTTTACGGCTTTC
>DNOU01000115.1:0-2952 GCA_003501835.1 Anaerolineaceae bacterium
AAAGTGGAAGTCTGGCAGATCTATGGGGTCCTTTTCCTGCGCTCCATTGGTGGAATTTTCCACTGGCCGGCCATGCAGGCATCCACAACACTGATGGTTCCACGGGAACATTACTCCAGGATTGCCGGTATCAACCAGGCTGTCCGTGGTGCGTTGAATATCATCGCAGCCCCCCTGGGTGCTCTGCTCATGTCGCTGGTGCAGTTCTACCAGGTGGTGGCAGTGGACGTGGTTACGGCTGTCATCGCCATCACACCCCTGCTTTTCATTCAAATTCCCCAGCCTGTGCACGAGGATGCCGGAAGCATACTCACTCCGGCGCGTATTTTAAAGGATATTGGCGAAGGGTTCAAATACCTCAAAGCCTGGAAAGGTTTGCTCTACCTCCTCTTGGTGGCCGCCATGTTAAACTTCTTCCTGGCTCCTGCAGGCACACTCATGCCCCTGCTGGTGACCAGGTACTTTGGCAAGGGGGTATGGGAACTTTCAATCCTTGAATCCACACTGGGAATTGGCACCGTTGCCGGCGGGTTGATCCTGGGTGCCTGGGGCGGTTTCAAGAAACGGATCATCACAGTCCTGAGCGGCGTGATCGGGTTGGGTCTGGGCGTGTGTG
Organism: Anaerolineaceae bacterium; assembly: GCA_003501835.1. Lineage (GTDB taxonomy): Bacteria > Chloroflexota > Anaerolineae > Anaerolineales > Anaerolineaceae > UBA6107. The sequence continues at coordinate 617 of DNOU01000115.1, forward strand.
TACTGGGACTGGCACCCGCGAACGCCTTCAGTCTTGCAGTGATCGGCTGCGCCTTCCTTGGATTCATGGTTCCCATCGCCAATGGTCCCTTGCAGGCGATCATGCAAAGTACGGTACCGCCCGAAATGCAGGGCAGGGTCATGGGGGTGACGGGAAGCGTCAGCAGCGCAATGATGCCGCTTTCCATGGTGGCAGCTGCCCCGGTGGCTGAGCTTCTGGGAATTCGTACCTGGTTCTGGGCTGGCGGGCTGCTGGTGATGCTCATCGGCGGCATGGGTTTCTTTGTACCCGCCATCATGACGCTTGAAGCACACAGCAAACCGCAACCGATACTGGAAACTGGAGACCAGGCGGTTAAAGAAATGAACAGCTAAGGATCCAGGTAAAGGATCAGGCTGCTAGCTGCAAGGATCTGTCCATCATATTCTAGGGATGTCTGTTTGAGGAGCAATCGAATGGGTGTCCGTTTTTGTACCTGGTAGGACAGATCTGTATCAAATGCAGCATATTGATCACTGCTGGTGATCGTGGGAGGCTGCAGTTCCTGCCAGGCAATGACACTGCCGTCCTGCGCCACCAGCTCGAGAGTGGTTTTGCCGGCTTGAGTGAGGTGAACGTAGCCTTCCAGGTGCAGATTCCCCCCGGCGATCAAACTGCCCGCCTGGGGTTTGTTGACCACGAAAGGATCCCCTTGAAAGCCAGGCTGTTCAATCTCCTCGCGACCAATCTGAAGCATCAGGATTTCCACCGAGGACCAGGTATTTATCCTTCCATACCAATCGAGGGTGTACACACTGAGCAGGGCTTTTTCGCTGGCAGCCGCGGGAGCGAAGAAAAGCTGCTCCGCAATGGAGAGCCATCCGCCGTTCCACTGGCTATAGGTCAAATCGCGCGCATCAATCTCCCGCCCATCCTCGCCCGTCAATAGCAGGTGAACATTTCCCCCGTCACCCGGGTACACATTTACCCGCACCCAGATGAAATCGCGGACCTTCGATCCCGGACCCGGGGAATTGATCTGCACCATGGATGGTTTGCGGACCCCGGCAGTGGTGGAGACCTGCGGGAGCGGCGTTTCTGCTGTGGGCTGGGTCAGNNGATCTCGTTGGGGATTGCGGTGCGGGTTTCTGTGGAGACCAGGGGGGGTGCAGTTTCTGCGGCAGCCCCGACCTGGCATGCGGTAAGGAATACCAGCATCAACGCCCGGGGAATGAGCCGTGTCACCTTCTTGAACCTTTCCGTTTCCGCCATGAGATGATTTTACATCAGCCCCGGGACTGGCGGACTAAAAAAGTACCGGGGGGGGCGCTGTTTTCAGCGATCGATTTGGAAAAAAGGCTCCCCCCATTAAAGTTGGGAGGAGCCGGACGCCTGATATTTGATTCCCGGATCTAAAGATCGTAGATTTCACCATACTTGGCGTTAAGATATGCCATGTACGGCTCGGAACTGATCTTGCTTCCGGTCACGCGCTTGACCAGGTCCTGAGGCTCGAATTTGGAACCATGGCGGTGCAGGTTCTCACGCAACCAGTGGAGGATCATCGAAAAATCGCCTTTTTCCATGCGGTCATTCACATCCGGCATGCCCGCAGTCATCCGATCCCAGATTTGCGCTGCAATCAAGTTACCCAGGGCGTAGGTGGGAAAATATCCAAACATACCACCCGACCAGTGCACATCCTGCAGCACCCCCAAACGGTCGTTGGGGGGAGTGACGCCCAGGAATTTCTGCATCCTGGCGTTCCACGCTTGCGGCAGGTCTTTCACATTAAGCGAGCCTTCCATCAAAGCAATCTCCAGTTCCAGGCGCAGCATGATGTGCAGATTGTAGGTGGCTTCATCGGCTTCGATGCGGACGAAGGAAGGTGTCACACGGTTGATTGCCCGGTAGAAATCATTCAAACTAACGTTTGAAAGTTGCGCCGGGAAGATCTGCTGCAGCCGTGGGTAAAAATACTTCCAGAATGGTTTGGAGCGGCCCACGACATTTTCCCACATGCGCGATTGAGATTCATGGATGGCGGAAGAGGCACCGGTGGCCAGGGGGGTACGGCGCAGCGACTGGGAAATCCCCTGTTCATACAGACCATGTCCCGTCTCATGGATCGTGCTGAAAATGGCAGATTCCACCCGGTTTTTCAGAAAATGAGTGGTGATCCGGACATCGTCAATGCCGAAACTGGTGGTAAACGGATGTACCGAAACATCCTCGCGCCCGCGGTTGAAATCGAATCCGATGGTTCTGGCAACCTCGAGCCCGAACTCTTCCTGCCCTTTTTCTTCGTATTCCAGTTTGAGGAAACGATCATCCACCTTTGGTCTGGCAGAAATTTC
>DNOU01000115.1:3025-4422 GCA_003501835.1 Anaerolineaceae bacterium
ATCTTTTCCAGGTGAGGCTGAAAAATGGAAAAATCGCTCTTTGCCTTGGCTTCCTCCCAGGCAGTCTGACCAAGTGTGGCCTCTCTGGCAAATTCGGCAACCCACCTGTTGGGAACCTTGCGGTTCTTGTCAAAGTTGTGCGCTGTACGCAGGATGATGCAGGCATCATCAGAATCAGGGTCGAGCGTGGCGGCAAAGGGTTTGAGCTCATCCAGCATCGTTCCAAGCTCGTCTGATGTCAATTTCTCGTGTGAAAGCGAGGCAACGGTCGCCAGAATATTCCCGCGGTCTTCTGCTCCTCCACGCGGCATGTACACTTGCTGATCCCACCCCAACAGGGCATTCGCCCGGTCGAGATCTGCAATTTCAGAGAGCAGGAGTTTTAATTGATCCAGCTTTTCCTTCATTCATGCTCCTTCATTTCATCACAAAATTCAGGCAACCTGCCAGCGCAGGGGTTTACCTTCCAGGGCGTTGATCACTTCCCCGGAAATATCAAAGGCAGCCCGCGTTTGGGCTTCCACTGTCTGGGCACCGATGTGCGGTGTACCCACCACCCTGGGGTGAACCACCAGATCGGTCTGACCCGGCGGCTCGGTGGCGAAAACATCCAATGCCGCGCCGGCTACCTTGCCTGAGTTTAAAGCTTCGAGCAGGGCGGCTTCGTCAATCACACCACCACGGGCTGCACAGATGATATAAACACCTTTTTTCATCAACTCAAAGGCTTTGGCATCCAGCATGTTCCTGGTATCCGCCGTCAGGGGCAGGTGCATGGTAATGAAATCCGACACTTTGAGCAGCTCTTCCAGGCTCATGGGTTGACCACCGCGCTTCTTGATCTCATCGGACGGAATAAGCGGGTCATAACCCGCAATGGTCATGTCGAACGCAGCCGCTCGTTTGGCCACAGCGGCGCCAATGCGCCCAAAACCGATCACGCCCAGGGTCTTGCCCATCAGTTCGGTGCCTTCCAGTTCCTTCTTCAGCCATTTCCCGGCTTTCAAACCAGCATCGGCGCGGGCGATCTCACGCACTGCGGAGAGCATCAGCCCCATGGTCAATTCTGCCACAGCCACCGAGGTTGCCATAGGCGAATTGACCACCGTCACACCGTGGGCTTTGGCAGCAGCCAGGTCGATATTGTCCACACCCACACCGGCTCGTCCGACCACTTTCAATCTCGTGCCGGCATCCAAAACCGCGGCAGTGACCTTGGTCCGTCCGCGGACGATCAGTGCGTCATATTCACCCACCACCTTTAGCAGCTCGTCGGCAGTGATCGTGGGTTGGTCAACGACTTCGGCTGATTTTCGCAGAATTTCTTTTCCGTTTTCTTCCAGACCATCCGTCAAAAGCACTTTCCAGGCAGACATTCGCAGACTCCTTTTGGAATT
>DNOU01000103.1 GCA_003501835.1 Anaerolineaceae bacterium
TCGTTTGATGAGCTCATGTCTGAACTGCACAGCCTCGCCAACCCGTCAAATGTTGAAGGACAGCGCAGGTTCGCCATCTGCGACGGCGAACAGCTCGGCGTCAGCCTGCCAGATCTGCGACGGATGGCAAGGGGGATCAAGGATCATGATCTCGCGCTGCGTCTTTGGGCTTCCAACGTGCACGAAGCCAAACTGCTGGCGAGCATGATTGATGACCCTGAACAGGTAACCACCGCCCAAATGAATGCCTGGGTTGCAGATTTTGAGTCCTGGGATATTTGCGATCAGGCTTCGGACAACCTCTTCATTTACACGAATGACATTTTGGAGCTCATCCCCATTTGGGCTGCGGATGAGAGGGAGTTCGTACGGAGAGCTGCCTTCACCTGCATCGCCACGCTCGCCTGGCACAGCTCCGGCACCCCGGATGAGACGCTGGCGGGTTTTTTTCCGCTGATTGAAAAATACTCACAGGATCCGCGAAATTTTGTGCGCAAAGCGGTCAGTTGGGCATTGCGCAACATTGGAAAAAGACGGGCAGGCTTGCGCGATGAAGCCACTGCCCTGGCATTAAGCTTAAGCCAGTCCAACTCTGCCACTGCCCGATGGATCGGGAAGGACGCCCTCAAGGAATTCGAAACCAAATTTGGCAATCCAGGAAATAGCGCCTGATGAAAGAGTCCTCCTCCCCCATACTCGAATTCGATCCTGACCGGTCCGCTATTCTCACCCCTGATCCGTTTCGGTTCAACGGGCAGCCTCCAGTACCGGCATCTGCCGTCTTGTGTTTCTTTCAAGACGTGCTGGATTCACGGATCGATAAAAAAGAACTGGATGTCCAGGGATATTTGCGGTCGGAAATCGGAAAACATCCCGTGTTTCGATATGAGACCGGCGGAAAACCGCTCACCGTTTTCCACCCGGGCGTGGGTGCACCCTTGGCTGCCGCGTTTTTGGATGAATTGATTGCCGTGGGTGTCACACGCTACATCGTTTGCGGCGGGTGCGGCGTGCTGGACAGGAAGATCGATGCCGGTCATCCCATTATCCTCACCTCTGCGGTCAGAGACGAAGGAACCTCATACCACTATCTTGCCCCTTCACGTGAGGTGAAACCTCACCCCAACGCTGTTGCAGCCCTTGAAAAGGTATTCCGGGAGGCAGGAATGGGCTACAGCCTGGGTAAAACCTGGACCACCGATGCAATCTACCGCGAGACGCCCGGAAAACGTCAGCTAAGGATGGCCGAGGGGTGTGAAGTCGTGGAGATGGAGGCAGCAGCCCTTTTCGCTGTGGCGAAATTTCGACAGATCACACTTGGACAGGTGGTATACGGCGGTGACCTGGTCACGCCGGAGGGTTGGGACGGGCGGGAATGGGCCTCGCGCACGGACGCAAGGCAGACGTTGTTTGATCTATCTGTTCAGGCTGCCAGATTGTTATGATCAGGCACAAAAACACCCCGGGCACTTCATACGGGGTGTTTACAAACGCCTGTGCTTTCTCACTCATTGGTGGTGATCAATTTGTACCCGAGGCGGTCGATGTTCTTGATGATTTCGCAGGTATCATCCACCTCGTTCATTTCCTGGCGTAGCAGGTAGACCAGGTATTTCAGTTGGTTACGCGCCGGCGCCGAGGTTTCATTCCAGATATTCTTCGTCATTTCATCATAGCTGACCAGATGCGGGGCATTCCGGGCGAGCAGCGCCAGAACTTCGAACATCTTGCCAGTGAGTTGAATTCGCTTACCCCGGTAGAAGATTTCCTGAGTTTCCAGATCCAGGATCAGTTGAATTTCTGTAAAGCCAATGCGGTTGACTGTGTTTTTCTGAGTCGCCCTTCTGAGGACATTATTGGCTCTGGCGGCGACTTCTTCGGCATTGAACGGTTTGGTGATGTAATCATCAAATCCAATTTGCAACGCATGGACGATGCTCTCTGTCTGATCCACCGCTGAGATTGCGATCACCGGAACTGTCGAAACGGCCCGAAGGTTTTCATACGCCTGCCAGCCATCCATCTCGGGCATCATGATATCCAGGAGCACCAGGGATGGATTTATGTCGGTCAGCCGGGAAAGTGCTTCCTTACCGCTCATTGCCCCGGCAACGTCGAAACCACGCTTGATAAAAAGATGCTTGATCAAGGTGATGGTTTCCGGTTCGTCATCCACGATCAGTATACGACGACGGTCCTTGTCCATGAATTGATCAAGGTCAATTCCCGCTGTCCTGGTTAAAACAGAGGGTAATTCGCGTGTTGGCTCAGTACTTATATCCATCCCCTTCCCTCCTTCCACTGCACGCCGCTCACGCCCCCCTTCCTCAATGGTAGCTTTGCGCCAGGAAAGGTGATCCTGCCACCTGCACATCGACCCATCCATCTGAATGAGCAGCAAATCACAATTGATAAGGTTCGGTAACAAGTTTATAGCCAAGGCGGTCAATATTTTCAATGATATTGGTCGATGGATCCACCTTTTGAAATTCCTGCCTGAGCAGATACACCAGGTATTTCAGGCGATTGCGAACAGCCAGTGAATTTTCGCCCCACACCGTTTCAGAAATCTCCTGGTAAGTCACCACTTTCGGTGCACTCCTGGCAAGCAGTGAAAAGACTTCGAACATCTTGCCCGTGAAATCCATATGCCGGTTTTTATAAATGACTTCGTAAGTGGATAGATTCACCTCAAGATCCACTTTGGGGAAGGAAAGCACATTTCTTTCGACAGAAGGAGCCGCCCTTCGGAGAACTGCGTTCACCCGTGCGATCACCTCGGCATTGTTGAACGGCTTGGTGATNNACCGGGATATAATTCGACTTGCGGATCTCTGTCAAAGTCTCCATGCCATCCATTTCCGGCATCATGATATCCAAAAGGATCAGGTCTGGTGAGATCTCTTCGATCTTCTTCAGGCATTCCTTCCCACTCATAGCTCCGGAAACATTAAAACCGTGCTGTATCAAGAGATGCTTGAGCAGCATGACCGTATCTGGTTCATCATCCACCACCAGGATACGNNGTGACTCAGGGGAGGGGGTTGAAGAGGTCATTGTATCTCCGAAAATAAATAGAAAATGGCAGACCGAATCACACTGGCTATCCGATCGCCCCGCCGAACGAACAATGATGAATCAAATGATGTAAAGAATGATTACTGAAAGAGTAAATCAATTGTATTATAGCAGTTACCAAATGGATTGCAACCTGAATTGCAGAGATGTTCATGATATACTGCCCATATTCGGATTGAAAGGGAATGATCCATGCTTTATCTCGTCTCCACACCCATTGGAAACCTCGGTGATATGACCCAGCGGGCGATTGACACACTCCAATCAGTTGACCTTGTGGTGAGCGAGGACACGAGGAAAACCGGATTCCTGTTGAACCATTTTGGCATCAAAAAGCCCCAGCTCGTTTTTCGGGAAGACAACGAAAAGAAAGTGCTCCCCAAGATCATGGGGCTGCTCGCTGAAGGGAAAAACATCGCGCTGGTGACCGATGCGGGTACGCCGGCAGTATCGGACCCGGGTTTCAT